>NZ_JBISEP010000040.1:0-14997 GCF_044383835.1 Paraliobacillus sp. JSM ZJ581 | reverse complement strand
ACTTTTTCAATGGAACAAGAAAATATTTGATTTTGATTTCAAACATGACTTAATTAGGAAGTATGAATAATTCAGGTAGAAACTTCTTTCGTCATTTTAACTTTACTCCTTCTCCGCTTGAGATATTTGCCAATTCAAAGAATTAATTGATTGGCGCAAGCTACTGATACTAGATAGATAAGAAGATCTTTGGGATTCATACCTGCGAATATCATCATCCATTGTATCCTTTGCATTTTCTACTTTTCTCACATATGATTTAATACTATCCTTGTAGCGATCATATTTATCTTCAAATTTGTTTTCCTTTTCACCTCTCTAACTACTTGAGCTTATTGTGAAACGTTTGATTGATCCATTTACTGAACGAACATCGGATAAAACAGATGATAACTCACTCCTTGCATGTTTCAAACGTGCTATTTTTTCTTCTGTGTCATCTACTAAGGAACGTTTAGAATATAATTGATTTGAAACAGAACGCTTGCTATATCGAAGGTAGCTTAATGAACTCATCTAAATTCCTCCTCATCGTGGTACTTTTATTTTTATATGTTGATGATCTCTTGCGACATAAGCTTCAAAAGCTTGCGGATATGTTTCTTTACGTATAAATGGTTGGCTAAAAATGTCCTGATCCCCCAACCTCATACTAACTAAACCAACATTAGCTAATTTTCTAACCGCTTTTGCCGTTTTTTCAAAACTCGTAGCAATATAGCTTGAATCACCACAGACAATAAAATGAACATCTACTAATGGACCCTGTTCAAACAAAGTAGATACCTCTTCTTCAAGAATATGACTTCTTTCAGCAAAATCCTTTAAATCTTTAATTAATATTATCCATTTGGTTCCGTTGTGATCTCCTTTTGTGCGTTGGCTAATTTCTGCTAAAATATTCTTTTTAACTGTAATAACCCCATCATCATCAGCAATATAAGCATGCATTGTTGAAGCAACCGATTCAAAGGATCTATCGATCGTGTCAATAATCATTGTTTGAAAAGGATCTATTAATAATGTCATGCTCTTCGCTACGGCATTGGTCATTTTATCAAGTCCATCCTTCCGATCACTAACAACAGTTAAAAACCCTTCTTTTTCTAGATCAAATCCTAGTGGGGAAACTGATTCAAAGTCTAAACCAAGTGGTAATTGATTGGACTCAACAAGCTTCTTCGTTTTACGCTTTTGTCTAAACACTTCAAATTCTATTGCACCTTCAGGCATCATTGGAATTTCTTCAGGTACATCCCCTTGCCAGTGATTATCCATTTCTTTTGCTATTTGTTGTATATTCTCTATAATCTCCAACGTGTCTTCCCCATTAGCAGGAAGCATTGTTTGGAACAACGCAGGATTGTCTAATTTAATAATACCTCTACCTGCCAGCTCTTCGATTTCTAGATCAGTCTTACCTACAATTGTGCGTACTTCAACATCATCAATTACATAAAGTGCCACTTGACGTTTAATATTTGATAACAGTGGCATTCGCAGCGAACTTTGTCTACCTGCACTAATCGCTAAATGGATACCAACGCTTGCTCCTTCTCGTGCCATTTGAGTAATTAATTTATTAAAATCATCCCCAAAATCTGCATCTTTAACAGAATCATAATTATCAATAGCAATAAACACATTTGGAATAGTCTCACCACTTGCTCGTTCATACATTGACATATCCGCAACACCAAATTGACTTAATTTCTTTTTACGTTCAGTAATTAAACCTGTCATTAATCGTATCCATTTCTCTACCTTCTCTACCTCATCAATTAAGATAGTGTCTGCGACATGTGGTAACTGCTTTAATGGTAAAAGTCCGTTTGTACCAAAATCTAATAAGTAGATATGTAAATGCTCAGGAGTATGTTGACGAACTAATCCCATTAACATACTTTGAAGAAATGTTGATTTACCGTAACCAGGACTAGAAAAGACAGCAATATGACCATCTTTGCTTAGATTCAGTGTTAATGGCCCTTGTTGTTGTAATTCTGGTTGATCTAGCATACCGATCGTTACCTCCAACGGCTTTTTAGCATCTCCCCACGCAACCTTGAAATCGAGAGTATTTAAATCTTCTGAATAAATCCGTTCAGGTAATGGAGGTAGCCACGGCCTAGGTAACGGCTTCACTTGGTGTACTTCTGTATAATCATGAATATAGTCAATTACCGTGTCGAGCTCTGTAGGAACACTGCCAACCGTTTCTTTTTTATCTAAACCGCTTAGATCTTGAGTTAAGATCGTATACTGTCCTAAATCATTAATTGCATAAATAGTTGTGTCTACATAGTTTGAGTCCTCTTTATCAGGGACATAGTCCGCACCACTCCACGCACTTTGAAATAATTCATAAATTTCATTGTTACCAACCTGTAAATAGGCTCGTCCAGGTAACGTAATTTCTGCAGCATCAGGTGTTTTCAACACTTCGTTAGAATCACTCGCGTTTTGAACCTTTAATGCTAATTTAAATTTAGAGTTAGACCAAATTTGATCATCTACTACACCACTTGGTTTTTGTGTAGCCAGGATTAAATGAATCCCTAAAGAACGACCAATTCTCGCAGTCGATACAAGTTCTTTCATAAAATCCGGTTGCTCTGCCTTCAACTCAGCAAATTCATCAGAAATTAAGAATAAATGAGGCATTGGCTCACTAGCTTTTCCCTGTTTATATAGTTTTTGATATTGATTAATATGGTTAACATCATGCTCACCAAATAATCGCTGACGCTTTTGTAGTTCTGCTTTAATAGAGGCTAATGCACGCATTGACTGTGCACGCTCTAAATTTGTAATAGTCCCAAGTAAATGAGGGAGATTTTTAAATAAATTAGCCATACCTCCACCCTTATAATCAATTAATAGGAAAGACACTTCATAAGGATGGAAGTTCACTGCAAGTGATAAGATATACGATTGAATAATTTCTGATTTACCCGAACCAGTCGTACCAGCTACTAAGCCATGAGGCCCATGTGCTTTCTCATGTAGATTAAGGTAAACCATGTCATCAATACCACGAAGTCCCAAAGGTACGGCCATTGTTTTATATGTTTCATTCATCAACCAACGTTGTGAAATATCTAACTCTTCCACTGTCTCAACACCGTACATCTCTAAGAACGTAACACTTTCAGGAATAGAATTTTTTAAGCTTTGTAAATGATTTAATGGTGCTAATCCACGAGAAATCTCCTCTTTATTAAACTTTTCCGGAAAATGATCTGGTTTAAAATGCTTATTAACCAGTTCACCTTGCTCTAATAAAATGTTTCCATTTTTGGAGTCGCGTATATCTATAACCGTATCAACATGCTCCGGAAGTGACTGCATGACATTTTCAACGAATACAAGTGATACACCTAAATTAATCGGATCTTCGTTGAAAAATTCCATAATAATATGATCTAAAATAAGTTGTTCATGTGTAATTAAAATGACATAATGCGGAGTAAAAATAGTTTTTTCATTTGAATTGGCTTTTTCATCTAGCATCTGTTTTCGTTCTTTTAACACTTGATAAATGGAATGTAATACTTGATCTCGAGATCGTTCATGGTAAACGAATCCACGAACATTCAAGTCTTGTAATTTCGCATGTGGCAACCAACGCATCCAATTCCAACTATCTTTTTCATCCTCAGGAAAGATCGTAATAAATTGGACATCATGATAGCTATGAAACAAAGCAAGTTGTGTAACTAATAATTGTAGTTGTTCAACGACTAGTTCACGTTGACCAATATAACCAACTGGCCCTTTAGTTAAAGAGGTCACAATAGGTACATTGGAGAGTGTTTGGAATTGTGATCGTAAAGTTCTGGCATTGTCAATGAGTTCGTCTTTTTCTTGAGTAAATTCTTCCTCTCTAAACTCGATATCAAAGCTAGCATTTATATTACCTAATCCTGCTCGAAAGTGAAGAAAATCATGCTGATGCATTGTTTTTTCATATATACGTGCATTAACTTCTAATGCCATTTTTCGTATAGCTTCTACATCTGGGTAATGATACGTTAAGGCGTAACGTTGTTCTTCTGATGCTCGGTATAATTCTTTGGTTTTACGATCTAAATAAGCTTGATATGTTTCATTGCGATGCCTCATGTCTGCTTTGTATTTCTTTACATTTTTAATATAGGACGTAATGGCAAATGTAATCGTTGTAAACGTCATTGCCATCATGACAATAATATAAATTCCTCTCGGTTGTATTAAAGATATAATGATGAGAGCAGCAACCATAACAAGTGGTGGAACAATCGTTCTTGCCAGTTGTTCACTTGGCTTACTTGGCTTATTTGACGGCTTGGCAATTGTCTTTTTCTCTTCTCGATCACGGTAAATAATTCGAGGAGAACGATGATAATCCGGATAATTAGGACTAAATTGCTCTTCTCTATTTGTAAGCAATACTAATTTGGAAGTAATCGTTCGTTCTGATGGAGTCACCTCAATTTCGTCATTTCGTACAACTACTCTTACCCCATCAAAAAAGAGTTGATCACCATTTTCTATATAATCGTTTCCTTTGGTAGCTGAAAAGTTATGATATACTATTCCGTTATGAATCTCGAAAATAAAGCCAGCTTTTTCTCGAAAAAGAAGAATCTCAGTTTCAACACCTTCTATTACAACATCATCATATTTTTTTTGGCTAATCGTAATTGACTCTTTTGCTGCAATATCGTACAAATACGCTTTATCCTTATCCATCAAATATAAAAGTATCGTTTCTCCATTTGATAGCGGAATTTCTGCTATTTCATTAATTACTTGCTCATTAACATGACAAGCAGAGCCATCCCACACGATTGAAATAGACTGATCTAGTTGAGGAAACGTAATATGATCAGTTACACGATTACCTAAAGTAATGTCTTTAGGTGAGTCATCTGGTAATTCAATTTTTTGAAGTTGCTCCCCATAATTGACTAAAAGTGTTATCTTCCCCATTGAATTCTCCCTCTCTTAACTTAGGCCCATACATTTCTTTAGTAAATTTGTTACCTCACATACGTTGATCTACTATTTTTTTCTATAACAGATCAATTTTTTGTTTATTTTACTTTGCATTCTTATCATCACCTTGCTCTTCAATGTCGGGTTTATTTTCTTCTTCATTATTGATTAAATTATATTCCTCACGATAGGTTTGAAGCTCATTTTGGAGGTTATCCACCTTGTCATCTCTTTCCGAACCACTTAATTCTGGATCCTTCTTTACTTGCTCAATTTGTTTGATTAGCCCATACATAATTAATTGGGGATCATCTATGTATTTTGCTACATCCATCGCTTCTTTAAAATCACCTCTACCATTGTAAATCCAATACAACAAGTATTCTTGGTCACTTTTTACATTAATATTATTTAAAATAACAGTTTTCTTATTATCAGACAGTTCTTCCTCTGACACATATGCATAAGCTAACGTATACTTTGTTGCATCTGGAAGCTTTTCTGCATCAATATTAGATAATGTTTTAATTAAACTCTTAAATTCCAAAGCTAAAAATTTTTCATGGGCATTTTGTAAACTTTCCTGGTAAGGAAGAGTAACAAATCTAAAATAAATAAGAGGCCCAGCCAATAGCACACATAAAACACCAAAAATAAATGTAAGCCGTTTAAATAATACGAAACGCTTGGTCGGCACTAATTCCATTGTTTTTTCTGTTTTTTGTTGCTCAGCTATGTACACAGAATCTAAATAATCTATCATTGACTTTAAGTTGTCTAAATTCTGTACTTGTTTTTCAAATTCTGTATCTTTTGGTTGTTCTAATGCACCATTATACAATTGATCAAATGTTAATGTATTTGAAAGTAATGCAATACTAAAACATTTTAATTGATTTAAAAAAGCTTGCTCCCCTAATTCATATGGAGGAATAAGCTCACGAACTCCACGGTATATAATATGTGGCATTAGATTGTCATCGAATAGTATATTGTCCGGATGAATGAAGAAAGTCATTCGAGACGTTATAAATTTGTTTAAATGAGTAAGGTTACATAACAATCGTAATTTTTCATTACGATGAAGTTTTTTTATGTCGTCCCATTTCTTCATTCTGGGATTAACATGAAATGAAAAAAAGAAAGCATCCCCTTCTTCTTTAATGTCTAATGGTACGAATACTTCTTTAGGTGCTTTTGTTAACAAACGTAATTGGTTAGCATCTTTCACACGAGTTTGTGATTTAGCTAAATATAATTCCTTTTTGTCTTCTAATACCGTGAACGGAAGTGATAAGTTATCCATTTCAACTATTTGGTCTTTCATGTTAAATTGCCCCTTCTTCTATTGTAGACGCTTTTCTACAAAGAATTGTTAATATATCACCATCAGAAACGGGATAATCTGTTAATATATCATCATCAACGAGAATAATACCTTTTGTTTTTACTTTAATTGCAAAATTTATTATTTTTTGATCTATTTTTAATATATCCATAACATAGATTAACAATTTTTTCACTGATATGTGAACGGGTATCCTCAAGTCATAGGCCTTTTCTATACCACACTCACTTAAATCAAATGTAATATCGATATGACTATTTTGCATTGGCCTTTCTCCTTTTCGATAGCTTATTTAAAAAGATATGAACAAACAAATAAATAAGTAATGTAATAATAACCCATCCAACAAGCTTTAAAGTTAAACGTCGATTTTCAGTTTCTCGGTCTAGCGCATCTGTTATAACAGGTGCCTGATAATCATCTGAAAATAGCATTTCTTTCGTATCATCCATCATTTTGTTTTTTTCCATTTTCCTATTAAATATATCTTCTTGTATCTGATCAAATGAGCTCTGATTTGCCTCTTTCACAGAAAAGATCACATCAACAGTTTCTTTTTCAAACAACTCGGGAAACTGTTTTTCTAGCTCTGTTTTGTGAGTTTTTTGTTCTATGTCTAATTGCTCTTCATTTGTTAAGCCAACATTCCGATCACTCACTTCATTTGAGTTTTTACTAATTTCCGCCAAAACGAACGTAGGAAATACAACAAATAAGCATAAAAAAACTATTGTGAAATTTATACATCTATTACGCATATTTCATTACCTCAATTACCCTACTTCTATAGTAGTTTATAGAAAAAATCTGCTTTAAGAATAAATAAGTCTTTGCCAACTAACATAAAAGACTTTTGGAGTTGTAGCGCTTTCTCTCCCATTAAAAATCGTATTTTATCTAACAGTCAAACACCTTACGTTATAACATCAATACAATGTGAAGCATACTTTTTAGAGAAAGTCATAAATATGAGCTACACAATAATTTGTATTGTGTAGCTCTATATAATCTATAAAATAAAAAGTCTATTGCCTTTACTAATAGATTTTTTATCGCAAACCGAAATTTTGAGATAGAGCTTCATCCTGATCTTGTACTGCTTGAGCTGTATTTTTCAACTGCCCTTGAATCTCCAACAATAATTGAGAGAAATTTTCTACTTTTGGCACAAGTTCCAAAAATTGATTATCGAAACTTTCAAATGATCGCCCTTCCCACTCCCCTCTTAATTGCTCTTGAAGATTTTTTAATTTTCCTAACACTTCATTGATTTGGTCTGAACCTTGACCATAAACCTCAGCTTTAGATTTTAACTCTTCTGGCGACATTCTAATTTGCCCTGCCATATTATACCTCTCCTTTACATATTTTTATAGGTAAAACACTTTTACCTTCTTTAGCCATAATAATAGAATATTTTAGCAATATAAGTCAATCCAAAGCACTGAAATCCGGCATAAAACAATACTATATACCTAGTATGATTAAATAATTAAGATTAATTGTATTTGTTCCTAAAAATAAGTTACAAAAATCAGGTCACTGACTCTCGCGTCGTCGTATTCGGTAAATGATGAAGCAGGAACTTGTTTCATCATTGACAGCAACACAATTTAACCTCAATTCTAGTTTATTCATACTATAAAAATACCATATATTCTATTTTTATTAAATCTTTTCAAATAATATCAATTTAATTTTTATAATACATTTAGTTTATTTTGTAGTATCATAGCATGCATTAATAATTAAAGTTTGCCAAAATAATATTTCTGACATAGTAAAAAATGGTGTTTCTCATGTATGCCCAGCAAATCAATACATTGGATTAAATTAGGGTTGTTTGCAACTGGATCTGGGAATCGTATATGTCCTGCCACATCGTCTGTAATGTTTGAAACTATTTGCTCCAAATAGTTTGTTTCTTTGTCTATTTCTTCTAATAACCATTCAAAATTAACACCCGACTCTATCCCTTTAGGAGGAACTAAAATAAATGGTGCTTTCATCCCTCTCTGATATTTGTCGTTAAATTGTTCGTATATATCGTAACTATGAACGTTATACGGTTTATTTTTTCTTAAACTAGCAATCGGTTTCGATAAAGGGATATAAATCATACTCAGTCTTCGAAACCATTTCATCATTAAATATAAATGGTAATACGTTTCTCCCCATGACCACTTATCTTTATATGGTCTATTCCATTCTTTATCTCTAAATTTCATAATCTCTTTGTTCATTTCTTCTCTTTGTATATAGAGTTTTTGAAAATGCTTCTTCATAGACAAACTGTTCACAATATCTTCCTTTCTAAAAAAAGTATGTAAAATGTTGACATTTCGAAATCTTGATGTTAATTTATCAAAATATAGACTAGTCCTTTTCGCTCCCTTTATTTGTTATATGTATTTTTTACTTATTCACATTTATTCGACAAACAAAATGTTCATCCCTTTTTATTTGTGTAGAAATAGTGTCTATCCATTTGCTCATCTATTATCTTCGTGTACGTCTGGCTTTGAATGTTTATTAAAAATAGTGGATACATGGATAATAAAAAGACGCCCCTATCACAATTAGAGCGCCTTTCTCTCATTATTTTTGTATAGCTAGTTGTTCACTTCTTATTTCTTTTGCCGCTTGAACCATTATTTGAAGCGCACGAATGGTCTCTTCTTCCTTACGCGTTTTCAATCCACAATCAGGATTGACCCAGAACTGCTTTGGCGAAATGGTTCGTAATGCTCGATTGACATTCTCCTTCACTTCTTCTACAGATGGAATTCGTGGACTATGGATATCATAAACACCTAACCCAATATCCTTAAAATAGGTATTATCCTCAAAGGTAGAGACAAGCTCACCGTGACTTCTAGACGTTTCAATAGAAATAACATCTGCATCTAGTGCATCAATGCAATCAAAAATATCCTCAAAGTTGGAATAGCACATATGCGTGTGAATTTGTGTTTCAGCTTCAACCGTTGCTGTAGCTAAACGGAATGCATAAGCTGATTCCTTTAAATAGTCAGTCCATTTTTTAGAATCGAGTGGTAATCCTTCACGTAGTGCTGGCTCATCAACTTGAATAATTTTAATCTGATTTGCCTCTAATGCTTCTATCTCTTTTTGTAATGCTAACGCAATTTGTTTCATTACTTCATATCGTGGCGTTGTATCATGAACAAAAGACCAATTTAAAATGGTCACTGGACCAGTTAACATTCCTTTTACCGGTCGATCGGTTAATGATTGGGCATAAACACTTTCTTTAATCGTTATTGGTTTATCCCATGATACATCTCCGAAAATGAGAGGTGGTTTAACACAACGCGAACCGTATGACTGAACCCAACCATATTCCGTTACAGTAAATCCATTAAATTTTTCTCCAAAATACTCAACCATATCATTACGTTCAAATTCTCCGTGTACAAGCACATCAAGGTCTAATTCCTCTTGCAGCGCAATCCAACGTTTAATGTTATTTTCCACAAATGTTTCATACGCTTGATCTGTTATTTCATCATTACGCCATTTAGTTCGTGTAGCTCTTACTTCAGGCGTTTGAGGTAAACTTCCGATCGTGGTAGTTGGTAACAAAGGCAAGGCTAAATGCTCACGCTGTTGTTTAATTCGTGTTGAAAAATCTGGACTTCGCTCCGCATCTGCTTCTGTTAAACAAGCAACGCTGTTTCTAACTGCATCATTTGAGCGATAAGTAGCTTGTAATCTGGCTAATGCCTCGTTCACTTCATTTATTTCGTTCTGGATCGTTCCACGTCCCTCTCGTAATCCTTTCGTTAGAATAGAAACTTCTTGTAGCTTTTCATCTGCAAAGGACAGCCCCTCTAAAATAATCGGATCCAATTTTTGTTCTAATGTTTTCGTAACAGGTACATGCAATAAAGAAGCAGACGGCTGAATAATTAATTGATCATCACTCACAAAATAGTTAATCGTCTCTAGAATAGTAATTTTCTCTTCTAGGTTAGCACGCCACACGTTACGACCATCCACCACTCCTGCAACAAGTGTTTTATCTTTTGGAAAACCATATGTTTTTAACAGTTCCAATGAATCTCCATGAACGAAATCTAGCCCAATAGCTCTTACTGGGAGCTTACTAATTCTCTCAAAGTGAAATACTTTTTCAAAATAAGTTTGAAAAATAACATTTAAGCCTGGCACTTCTCTTGCAAATATTTGGTAGACTTTTTCAGTCGCTTCTAATACATCCTCCCCTACTTCCGTAGCAAAAATTGGCTCATCTATTTGAACCCATGTTGCACCAGCATCTGCTAGCTGTTGTAGAATTTGTACGTATAAAGGTAAAAACACATCAACTAACTCATTAAACTGTCTGTCTTCAAAACCCTTCGATAATTTCAAGTAAGTGATCGGTCCTAAAATAACTGGTTTCCCATCAATATCTAGCTTTTCTTTCGCTTCTTTATAGTATTTAAGTGCTCGATTTTCCACAAGCGAAGGTTTCGCATCATTCAACTCAGGAACGATATAATGATAGTTTGTATTAAACCATTTTGTCATTTCTGATGCGATTACTTGATCCACACCACGCGCCATTGCAAAGTATGTATCAACATCGACCTTACCTCCAGTGTAGTCATATCGATTCGGTACGATCCCAAATCCAACAGAAGTATCTAGGACATGGTCGTATAACGAAAAATCACCAACAGGGATCAAATCGATTCCTTGATTTTTCTGTTTTCGCAGATTAGTTAGACGTATTTCATCTGTTGTTCGAATTAATTCCTCTTCTGTTATATTTCCATTCCAGTACGCTTCAAGCGTTTCTTTCCATTCTCTCTTCTCTCCAATTCGTGGGTAACCTAAGTTTGAACTTTTTATTTTTGTCATACCAAATCTCCTCCATTATATTTTTTACTCTATTACAAATCTTTTTCTATGTTGTCACTTCTTGTTCTTTGGCTGTCAGACTTGTTTTCTCTTGGATATACTCCACCAGCTTCACACATATGTCGTATCGCATAAATGGAGTAATTAAATATATTCCATTAAAGTGTTCCAATGCTGTGTCAATTAACTCTTTTGATATGGAAATACTTTCCTCCGTTGATGCCGCTTTGCTACCTACAGTTGCTCTCATTCGTTCTCGCACTTCATCGGTCAATCTAATTCCTGGAACTTCATTATGCAAAAATTCAGCATTTTTAGTTGATGTTAATGGCATAACTCCTATAAAAATGGGGACTTCTATATGAGCGGTTGCTTGTTTTAACTCAAAAATCGCCTCTGGGCTGTAAATTGGTTGTGTTAAAATATAGTCCGCCCCACTGAGCACTTTTCTTTCTAGTCGTTTTACCGCCTTTTCTACGATTTTCACATTAGGATTAAAAGCAGCAGCTACATGAAAAGCAGTTTTTTCTCTTAATGTATTACCTGAAAAAGAAATTCCATTATTACTTTTTTTAATTAACTCAATTAATTTAAATGAATTAACATCGAATACAGAGGTTGCTCCAGGGAAATCACCAATCTTGGTTGGGTCTCCGGTTATCGCTAATATTTCTGTTATGCCGAGTGTGTGTAATCCCATTAAATGTGATTGTAAGCCAATTAAATTTCGATCACGGCAAGTTAAATGGACAAGTGGTCTGATACCATGTTTTTGTAATAATGTTGCCATCGCTATATTGCTAATTCGAGGACTTGCTAATGAGTTATCCGCAAGTGTGATGGCGTCCGCTCCTGCTTCTTTTAATGCCTTTGCCCCTTGAATATACTCGGTAAGATCTAAATGCTTTGGTGCGTCTAATTCGACAATAATCGTTTTTCGTTTTTTTGCCTTTTCTGCTAATGATTCGTTCCCTTTTTTTCGTTGTGATATTACTTTAATTTCCTCTTGAACAATAGCTTTTTCTTTAATCGGTTTAAGATTTTTCATCCCTATAGCAAGCGATCTAATATGCTCTGGTGTCGTTCCACAACAACCACCAACTAGACGAGCACCTTGGTTCCTTAAATCAAGTGCACATGATTCAAAATAGTTCGGTTCATTCTTATAATAAAGAACGCCATCTCGATAAGCCGGTAAACTTGCATTCGGATACGTTGCTAGAAAAGCCTTATCCAAGAGGGGAACAGATTCTAATGATCGAATCATTTGCGATGGACCAAAACGACAATTGACACCAACGACATCGGAACCAAGCGATTCTAGCTGTTTTAAAGCTTTTGAGAGAGGCAAGCCATTTTCCAACACTCCAGTCTCATGCATGGAAACATTCGTAATAATCGGTAAATCGGTCTCTTCACGCGCAATTTCCAAAACCGTTACTAGCTCATCAAAATTGTAATACGTTTCTAAAATAAGCCCATCTACCCCTTCTAAAAGCAAACAATATAATTGTTCTCTAAAACTACGTTTAATTTCTTCCGTTGATTTTACTATCGTTTTAGTACCATGAATTCCACCAATACTCCCCAAAACGTACGAACGCTTATTACTTGCCTTTTTAGCAATTTGGACCGCTGTTTGATTTATTTTTTTCACCTGTTCTTCTAAACCGTATCGAGCAAGTTTAATATAATTAGCACCATAAGTATTCGTTTGAATCACATCCGCGCCAGCAGCAATATAAGCTTCATGTATCTGCTGAACTTGAGTAGGGTGCGTAAGGTTTAATGCTTCAAAACTTCGATCAACACCATGGGAATATAAAATAGTCCCCATCGCTCCATCAGCAATCAAAATCCTTTCTTTTAAAGATGTTAATAAATCCAAACTTACTTCACCTCCACTATTTAATCGCCTTCACATCATTGTTTTATCTCTTTGATAATCTAATTACTCTCTCGTTTATGCCAAAAATAAAAGGCATCTCACACGCTATCAATCTTATGATTGAATAGAGTGGAAGATGCCTTTAGTTGTCTAATCGGCAAATCATTTATTTTTCTGTAGTTTACGTTCTTTTTGAGATGGTTGTATACCTTTTTTTTGGAACCTTTTTTTCTCGGTTGAATCAATTTGCGTAATGTACCCATCATGTACAGTCAAAACAATTGATCCATAATCAATGTCTTGCAAAATATGATTTAGATAATCTAACTTTACTTGATCAAGCTTACCCATTTCTCATCTCCCCTTCTAGTATTGTAAGTACAAGTTTCAAATATGTCTCACTTGTAAAGCTAATGCCTTTAAAAATACACCATAAAAAATCCTCTTCCTATAAAAGATAAGAAGAGGATGGATGTATGCATCTATATCTCTTCTTATCTTTCAGGCATAAAGCTTGCTGGAATTGGCACAGTACTAAAAAAGTCTGCTGCCGAGGCTTCGTTGGGCCAGTCCCTCCACCTCTCTGGATAAGAAAATTCAGTTTTATTTAAATTGTAGAGATTACTTTACACTTAAATTCATATATTGTCAACTGTCATTTTGCTATTATGGAGTAATGTAATTGGAATCTCCCTGTTTTCTTAGAAATTCCCTTTTATTATCGCCATATATAATAAAGCTTAAAAACGGGTAAAAAGCTACTCCCATTATTACTTCCCATACATCATTTATACTTTAATATCATTCACCTGATCATTGATTCATCTTGCTCTTTCAGTTTCTTTACACTTCTTTCCGTATCATCAATATTGCTTCTGACTATCTCTTTATATTGAGTAAATAACTGATGAATCGATTCTTCACGTTCTAACCACTCTTTTGTGAAATTCAATTGATTTCTCCCATAATTATCATCAGGCTTAGGAAACTTCAATTGGTTTAAACGCCATATTGCTTGATCCAATTGTGACTTAAATAGATAAAATGGTAGCTTTATTTCTTTCCCACCACTACTGCTTTTATTAAATGTTACGAACATTTAGAACAACCTACCTTTTAATTCACTTATCTTTCTACTAAACGCATCTATTGCATCCTCTCCCTGCTGAAGCAACGAATCAGCTTGATTTGCAATCGTACTAGCAAACTCTAAAGAACTTTTTTGCAATTCAAACTGTTTTATTTTCCAATTAATGGTTGTAACGTAGGAGTCATAATTGTGAATATGTTTTTTAATTGTTTGATATGCTTCATCACGAGACGTATAAAATTCCTCTGCTTTTAAACTTACCCATCCCTTTTTCAAGCTAGGGTTTTTTATTGTTTCTACAGCGGACAACGCATCGTCTTGTTCATCAGTAATTAATCGTTTTGCTCGTTTTAATCGTGATATTTTTTCATCTATCTCTGAAGACCTGCTAGAAATTACATGGAAAGCATTATTAAGAAAGTCACTATCTGACAAAGTTATCACATCCTTATTCAGTATATTATATCGATTATTTAATAGTTTATTATAATCATAATATAACAAATAAATCCATTCAAACCATTACTATTTGTAAAACTGGGTACATATTACCATTTTTCTTTTGCTTGAAACAGTTTAATTATGAATGTAAATTGCACCTTCTCATCATGTAAACATAACCTGAGATGCTATTCTTCAACGAGTGCAATAAAAAATTCAGCTATTTTTTATTAACATGACTATTTAACTGTGTTTTATTTTCCCATTTATATGTAAAATAGTGTTACCTATACTTTTTTGACAAAGAGAGGGATGACATGGACAAGATCTTAGATTCAGAAAGCTTACTTGATGTGATGAATG
>NZ_JBISEP010000003.1:0-159007 GCF_044383835.1 Paraliobacillus sp. JSM ZJ581 | reverse complement strand
AATATCTCATTCTCCATTGTTAGATGAGTAATTTGATTATTAATTCGTTCATCCTCACTTGAAAACGCAGGACCGTGTCCAAATGTATATTGTTTACCAATTGGTTGATCAAACCGGTAGATTTCTCCCTTCTTATACCATCTCATCCATGTGTCCACTTGTGATTTGTTTTTAATTCCATACTTACTCATAATTTCTCTTGTAGTTAAATTACCTTCAAGTTTTTCTCTTACAACTGCCCATTTAATTTCACTTGTATATACGTTTTTACCCACGCAAAAACACCTCCGATAAATATACTTGTTTAAAGTATTACCATTTTGGAGGTGTTTTATATTGTTTCACTAATTTAGGTTAGTTCAGATTGCCTATCTAGGTAACAGGTGTTTTTTATGAGATATTTATGCATTTGATAAAATGAATGATACTTTACTGAAATTCATAGCTCATGAAGGTAGTACCTTCAAGGCATTCTGTTTAATACTTTGTTTGTGAAAATAATAAGATAGACAGGCGAAATGACATTTTACATGGCAGGGGTAGTTATGACAGGGAATGGCTAAAAAACTAATGAGAATGACAAAGCTCGTAGCGATAAAAGGTAGGTTGCGTAAGAAGGTAACTAGTTTAGCGTCAGGGCAGATAAAATTGGGTTGTATTTTATTAGAGATGGTCGTATAATACTCGCTATTCGTTTAAAAAGCGTTACATAAATTTTAATTTTGTAACGGGAGGGTGAAAATTTGAACGTTGTTGGGTATATACAAGTCACCACTTAAGAACAAACAAGAGATGAATACAGCTTGAAATATTAAGAAGATGAAATTAAAGTATACCGTATAGAACAAGACTCGAATTTGATCCGTATTTTTAGTAATGAAGGAATTAGTGGAATATGCGGTTGCTAGTCTTACGGCATTCGATATGTATAAAACAACAAAAAGCTTACAAGTCATAAAAAACACCGAATATGGTATATATGGATTAATTTCCGCTAATGGTTTTTCTGAGTATTTAACTGGAAAAGATATGTTAGGCAATGAGCTCACTACGAGTCAACGGCAAGCAAGCTTATCACTCGGTTTAGCAGGGATCCTTCCTACGGCGATAGAACTGACACCTGCATCTAAGGCTGTTACCAAAGATATCACTAAAAAAGCACATGAACGCGTCGTTCGAAACACGCAATCGGCAAGATCCTTCGTCGATCGTTGGTTTAACGGACTTGTTTTACAAACGGATGTTGCGACGGCAGGAGGCCCACGCTTACCCATCAACGCGATGCGTGATACTCACGTACAACAAGAGATACACACGAGCTTTGCGAAAGTTACTAAGGGTACGGGTAATGGTAATAAGTTAAAAATAGAAGATTTCACTAAAGAGATATTGGAGATTAAACCAATGAACTCTCCAATACCTGAAAAGTGGTATGAAAAAGGTGGAAGTATCTCCATCGAAAATAATGGTACTTGGACTTATACTAACAAGTCTGGAGCATCAGTAAGCTACCCGAATGGTTATCCAAATTTTACACCTTTTATGCATCCAAATGTTAAGCCTGTAAAAATAGGAGTTCATTCTCCTAAAAATAATCCGAAAGATTTTGAAAATGCAAACAAAGCAGCTAGACTTACAAAAGATACCGATCCACGAATAATAGATATTAGAAGGCCGCCAGACGGTTATACGTGGCATCATCATGAAGATGGAAAAACAATGATGCTAGTAGATGAAGATATCCACAGAGAGTTTAGGCACATTGGTGGTCAATCAAAGGTTAATGGGAAAAATAAGTAATGATATAGGAGTGAGAGTATGACAAAAATGCTTAGTGTAAATCCAAAAGTTTCTTTACAGCATATAAAACAATTTGAACAAGAGTATGAAGTTACGCTACCTAAGCAATATGTTGATTTTCTACTAGAATACAATGGAGGATTTCCTCAAGAATCTAACTTTAAAATCTCTGATAATGAAGGAGAGAGTTTAGTCAATAAGTTTTATGGGATTGGTGATATGAAAAGTAATTTAGGTAAAGTTTTTGAGGTATTAGAAGGAGAAATACCAGAAAATTTTATTTCAATTGGTAATGACCCTGGAGGAAATGAGATTTTATTAGGAGTTAGTGGAGAGTATCAGGGAAAAGTATATTTTTGGATTCATGATATAGAACCCGAAGACGAAATGGACAATATGTTTATCCTTGCAGATAGTTTTACTGGGTTCTTTAAGAACTTATATGAATCAGAATAATGGATACTTATAGAAAGCTACATTTAAAGGGCTGAACTTTTCATAATAATATAAATACGAATGATAATTAGTCGAGACGACATTTTAAACATACGATTTATTGTTGCAGGGAACAAACCAAAATCTTACGAAATTAAGCAGGCTCGTGAGTTTACAGATAGAATTAGTAATGAATTACTTTATAGAATTAAAATAAAGTACTTGATTGCCTATCTAGGTAACAGGTGTTTTTTATGAGATATTTATGCATTTGATAAAATGAATGATACTTTACTGAAATTCATAGCTCATGAAGGTAGTACCGTCAAGGCATTCTGTTTTAGTACTTTGTTTGTGAAAATAATAAGATAAACAGGCGAGATGACACTTTACATGGCAGGGGTAGTTATGACAGGGAATGGCTAAAAAACTAATGAGAATGACAAAGCTTGTGGCGATAAAAGGTAGGTTACATAATAAGGTAACTAGTTTAGCGTCAGGGCAGATAAAATCGGGTTGTATTTTTATTAGAGATGGTCGTATAATACTCGCTATTCGTTTAAAAAGCGTTACATAAATTTTAATTTTCGTAACGAGAGGGTGAGAAATTTGAACGTTGTTAGGTATATACGAGTCTCAACTCAAGGTCAAGCAAGAATTGAATACAGCTTGAATTATTAAGAAGATGAAATTAAAGTATACTGTTAAGAACAAGACTTAAACTTGATACATATTTTTAGAAATGAAGGAATTAGTGGAATATGCGGTTGCAAGTGATGCAAATGATGTAGTTGCCTATCAAAAGACATCCCCATAGCTTTCCTTTTTTTTTTATTATATATTTTCCATAAAATTGCTTGAATGCAGTATTTTTCATTTTTTCCCTCTTACTGATTTTCTAAGGTGCAAGGAGGGAATACCACGAACTATAGTACTATATCGAACAATTCCAATCGACTTAATCTCTTGCCATGTGTGTATTTATCGGCGAGTTGGATAAGCGTTTTTTTATGAGAAAAGTAGTGGCATGCCTTAGTTGTCAATATGGTAGAAAAATGTTTTGGAGAAACAAGGTTGGTGAGAGATGGGGCTGTTTGTTATACAGGTAACTAATCTTCTTATTTTTATATTAGGAAGATCAAGAATCCATCGAGTACCTTCCTCCTGTTCTCCCAATCATCAATGCCACATGCTTGCATTACGTATTTTTTTGCATGATTATTCGTGCAAAATCAAATATGGATAAAAACCTTCGATGCCTTTATTATAAAAACATAAACAGCAAAGGAGTGATTTAATGAGTATGATGGATACAATTGAACGAATTCCTGTTCAGTTAAAGAAAATCATAAGTAATAAAGACATGCTAGAAAGTAAACTTCAAGATAATTTGAAAGCGGATACTACTTATAAAAAAATTGTGATTATTGCATCTGGCACTTCTTATAATGCAGCGTTCACAACAAAGCTCTTTGCGGAAAATGTAATCGGTTTCCCGATTGAGATTGTTTATCCGAATATATTTGTTCATTACTACAATCACGATTTATTGCGGAATGATAGCTTATACATTTTCATTTCACAAGGAGGAAAAACAAAGCTCGTCTATGACGCATTAAAGTTGGTGAAATCAAAAGGCTTGACAGCAATCTCACTAACGGAAACATTAGACACACCAATAGCTAGTGAGGCAAACATTCCCATTGAAATTGGATCAGAGAATGAGGAGTATATCTATAGAACACTAGGGTATTCTGCAACATGTGCAACACTGTATTGGCTGTTCATTTGTCTTGCTCGTTTAAATAAAAATATTTCAGATTATGATGTAGAGAAATATGCAGATGATTTTTTAGCGACGGCGAATAATTTATCGGCTATTACGCAACATACTTTGGCATGGTATGACAAGCATAAATATCAACTGATGCGAAAAGCGAATTTTTTATTTGCCGGAACAAATGATTTATGGCCAGTAGCACAGGAAGCAGATATCAAATTCATGGAGATGCTACCTGTTTTCACAAATAGTTTTGAATTAGAAGAACTGATTCATGGCCCACAAAACGCCTTTGATAGTACGATTGGTTATTTCATTCTTAGCAGAGCAGGTGAGGATGATGAAAAGGCAAGTAAAATAGCAACTTTCATATCTGAAGAGATTGCACCTTGTTATGTGATAGGTGATACAAGTAAAGCTGATTTTCGTATACAATCTGTGAGTAAATCGTTCCATGCATTAGAATACATTACTTTCTTCCAAGTGCTGGCTTATCAGTTAGCGACAGACAAGGGAAGAGATTTAACGAAAGGGATTTACCCACAAGTAACAGATTATATTAATAAAACATTGTAAACGAGGGGGGGTATTGATATGAAGAAAATTTTAGTAGCAACGCATGCGAGGTTTGCAGAAGGAATTGTTTCTTCCACTAATTTAATTCTAGGTGAACAAGAAAATTTACATTTCATCAATGCATACACAGATGAAACGCCCTTTAATGAAAAATTAGAAGCATTTATAACGAAGCTAGATGAGCAAGATACATTAATTGTTTTTACCGATATCTTCGGTGGGAGTGTCAACCAAACAACACTTGGTTATTTAAATAGAGAAAATGTATATCTTATTTCAGGGGTAAATCTTCCAGTGTTATTGGAAGTGGTTATGTTAGGTGAAGATCAGATTAATGAGGAAAAACTTAAAGAAATTGTAAATACGTCAAGAGAACAAATTATTTTCGCGAATGGTGAAATCAATAAAATGAAGGAAAACGCGGATGATGATTTTGATCTATAAATGAAAACAAGGAGGAGATAGACAATGATAGTAAAACTAAGAATTGATGATCGCTTACTACATGGACAAGTTGCCTATAGTTGGAGATCTGCACTATCTTATGAAGCGATTGTAATCGCAGATGATAATGCAGCAAATGACGACATACGAAAAATGGCTTTGAAAACAAGCAATCCTGATGGAGTTAGATTAGCTATTCGTTCCGTTGATGAGGCAGCAAAATTAGTAGAGAATCCAAAACTGCAATCGATGAAAGTATTTGTAATTTGTTCTAATCCAAAATCAGCATATGAGTTATTGGAACAAATTAAGGAAGAGCCTGTTTTAAACGTAGGAGGTATGCAAAAGTATGACGATAAGGTGTTATTATCTCCTGCCGTGTATGTATCAAAAGAAGATATTGCATATCTAGATAAAATTCAAGAAAAAGGAATTGAAATTGAGGTTCGTCAGGTTCCTAATGAAAATGCTAAAAACTATAACGATTTAAAAAAGAAATTATCTTTCTAAATTTGAAGCGGAGGGGAAACACCTATGCAAACAGCAATTATTGTTGGTTTAATTTTAGCCATTCTATGGTTTGTTGAAAAAATGCTCGGAACACCGATGGTTATTCGACCAATTGTTGTATCAACGATTGTCGGGGCAGCATTGGGAGATTTACAAACAGGTATTTTAGTAGGGGCAACATTAGAACTTGTATTTATGGGATTTATTCAAGTAGGGGGCGCTGTTCCACCAGATGTTCTTGTCGGAGCAGGTCTAGGTACGACGTTTGCAATTATGAGTGGAAATGGTGCTGACGTAGCTTTAGCACTCGCTTTACCAATCGCTTTATTAGCGCAATCATTAAAAGTTATTGTATTTATCGTAAGAAGTTGGTTTATGGACTTTGCAATGAGACTTGCTAAAGAAGCAAACATTAAAGGTCTTATTACTCTGAATATAGCTGGGCTTTTACTACAATCAGCTATGTACTTTGTAGTCGCTTTTGTTGCTATCTTATTTGGTTCAAATGCAGTAGAAGCATTTATTAACAATATACCTGAGGCGATTAAGAATGGATTAGAAGTAGCTGGAGGGTTATTACCAGCTGTTGGGTTTGCATTGCTACTATTGCCGATGATGAACAAAAACAATGTGCTTTATTTCTTACTTGGCTTCGCTTTATTTGCTTATTTGAACCTACCAGTTCTAGGTATTACTTTATTCGGAGTAGTTCTTGCATTCGTTATTGTATTTGAGATGAAGGGAAAGCAAGGGGAAACGACAGAAGCGAGTACAACAGATGAGGAGGAGTTATTCGATGTCTGAGAAAAAGAAATTGACCAAAGATGAAAAGAAATTAATGCGTGAAATATTCTGGAGTTCTTTCATGCTTGAAGCTTCCTACAATTACGAAAGACAACAGGCACTGGGTTTCTCTATCGGTATGTGGCCGGCGATTAAGCGTTACTATAAAAATAAGAAAGATCAAGCGGAAGCATTAGAACGTCACATGGCTATTTTTAATACGACACCACATGTTGTAACAACTATTACTGGTGTAGCAACAGCGCTTGAAAAAGAAGCAAGTGAAAATCCTAAATTCGATAAAAGTATTATCAACAATGTAAAAGTTGGGTTGATGGGACCATTTGCAGGTATCGGTGACTCATTATTTTGGGGAACGTTAAGAGTCATTTCAGTTGGTATTGGATTATCGTTAGCACAACAAGGGAGTATTTTAGGTCCTATTCTATTCTTATTACTATTTAATGTACCCCATATGCTCGTCCGTTATTATGGTGGTGTGTTTGGATATAAATTCGGTACATCACTTATGGGGAAAGCAAGTAGCTCGGGAATTATGCAAAAAATTTCTAAGGCTGCAACTATTGTCGGATTGATGGTAATTGGAGCAATGACCGCCTCAATGGTAAAATTACAATCGGCTCTTGTGTTTACGGTCGGAGAAGAAAAGCTCCCGATGCAGGATTATATCGATCAAATTTTCCCATTATTATTACCATTACTTTATACGCTCTTCATGTTCTATTTATTGAAGAAAGGGAAGAAGCCAACAACTATTTTGTTAATCACGATCGCAATAGGTATTGGTGGCTCATTACTAGGTCTAATTTAATCGGTGGGGGGATTTTCCCCCTCCCATTAATGTTCACTCGATTGCATGCACGGATTAGTTAAGAAACGAATGATAATAAAGACAAATTGCACAATTACTAGGGTTAAGACTTGACTGTCTGTAAACCTACGATAAAATGACTATAATCAGATGATTACAGTTATTTTTTTTAGGAGGCTATCCTCATGTTAGATTTCAATAGAAGGCAATTACTTATTTTAAATGAGTTACAGGAACAAGAAATGACTACTGCTTCAAGTCTAGCATTAGTGGTGGAAGCTTCCGTTCGTACGGTTAAAAATGATATTTCAATGTTGAAAAAGAAACTAAAAAATGAAGGAATAGAAATAAAGTCAAGTCCTAATAAAGGTTATCATTTATGGTATAAAGATGATTATTCCAAAGAATTCTTAACAAAAGGTTTAGCTTCAATAGATATTAAACGATTGAACTTATTTAAACGAAATAATTATGAAAGAATATTTTATATTATTCGAGCGTTGTTACTAAGTAAAGGCTATATCAAATTAGATCATCTAGCAGAAAAGATGTTTATTAGCCGTTCTACCTTAAATCAGGATATGCCTGAAGTAAAACGAATTTTATCCAAATATCACTTGCATTGTGTTTCTAAAGCAAACTATGGGATTACGATAAAGGGCGATGAATTGGATAAGCGTATTTGTTTTGCTGAATATTTCTTTCACAACAAAACGACGTTTGAAAATAGTAACGAATTAGAGGAGAAATTGTATGATCTCAAACATACGATGATTCCGTTTGTTGAAGAACTATTGCGAACGATTTGTGATCAATATAGTATATCTTTGTCTGATTTTTCATTAAAAAATATAGCGATCCATGCATTAATTTCAATTTTTAGAAGCAATGCTGGTCATACTATAGAAATTTCATCAGAATATGAAAAGGAAATTAATGAGACATATCCAACGATTTATCTTGCGAGTAAAAAGCTCTGTGACACCATTAACCAAGTATTTAAAACAAATCTAGCTAAAAGCGATATTTATTATATTGCCATGCATTTAGAAAGCAAGCAATTGCTTCAATCAACGGATACAGAACCAATGATGTTAGCAGAAGTGCATCGTGTATTGCAAGATGTATATGCAGAAATTAAAAGTAATTTTGATATCGATATTTCAAACGATCCTGTACTTAATGAATATCTTCCCTTACACATTCTTCAAATGATTAAAAGAGTGAACCATCGAATTGTGTTAAGAAATCCGGTCGTTCATGAAAATCTGCAAAAGTATCTTTTTGCTACTAAAGTTACTATCTCTGCAGTGAAGGTGATTGAAGATCATTATCAAATCGAGATAAGTTTAGAGGAATTCGGCTATCTTGCCCTCTATTTTAATGTTGCGTTACGTAATTTGAGAAAAGAAAAAAAGATAACTATTTGTTTGATTAGTGGTCGTGGTCGTGCAGAGACGATTATGTATATTAATGAATTAAAGGAGAACTTCTCGGAAAATAATTATGAGTTAATCAACTATGACTCCTTAGATGAAGCAATGGAGCAAATGAATGATATCGATGTGCTGGTGTCTTCTTACAAGCACAGACTATCAAGGGCTATTCCACAAGTTGCGATTGAAAAAGGGAATTATATTGAAAAAATTAAGCAATTAGTAAATAGACTTGACCTTTTTCAACTAGATATGGAAAGATATTTTAAACCTGCTTATGCAAACTTTCAATTAGAAGGTACGGACAAACGAAGTATTTTAAAAAATATAATGCAAGAATTACAAGGGTTAGGTATTATTGAGAAAAAAACCAAAATAAATACGCCCTTTATCTCTCATGAAATAGGAAACAATATCGTTCATTTGCAAGATCTTTATAAGATCTGTAGAAAACCGATTTGTTATATTGCTGTACTAAAAAAACCAATTATTTGGGACAAAGATATTATTAAAGTATTATTTCTTATTAAGACGAAGCGAGACGGTGATCATCATCTGCCTATTCTATGTGATATGTTTTCAAAATGGACACAAGATAAAGAAAAAGTTAGTCGATTAATTAATCATAAAGATTATGACTCCTTTTTAATGGATATGCAAAATTATTAAAAACAGAAAGACAAGGGATGCTTTTATGAAAAAAACAATAACAGATCTATTATTAATTATTGCTGGAGGAATAATCTTTGCTATTGCTGTTAATTTTTACATGATTCCAAATATGCTATCTGAAGGTGGTGTTATTGGGGTAACTGCAGTTATGCATTATTTGTTCGGCTGGTCAACCGGGGTAGTGAATTTCGTGTTAAATGTCATTCTTGTAGGGATAGGCTATCGTTTTTTTGAAAAAAGAGCATTGTATTATACGATATTTTCTATCATTACCTCATCAATTTTTTTATATGTTACCGAAGATTACGGGCGCATGCTAACAGATGATACGTTATTATCCGCTATCTTTGCAGGTTTATTAGTAGGGATTGGCCTGGGGTTAATTTTTCGCTCAGGCGGTACGAATGGTGGATCGACTGTGCTTGCCAGAATAGCAAATGAATATCTAGGAATGACTATTGGAAATGCGATGCTTTTGATTGATATTGTTGTAGTGGCTGGCTCCTTGTTTGTCATAGGGGTTGATAAAGGGATGTACACACTAATATCTGTATATATTGGAGCGAAAGTGATTGATTACTTTATCGAGGGATTAGATGAAAGGGTTGCTGTATTTATTATGTCTGACCAAGCGGACGAAATTGCCGATACGATAATTCACAAAATGTCTCGTGGATTTACAGTTTTAGATGGATATGGTGGCTATACAGGAGACAACAAAAAAGTACTCTATCTTGTGATTAACAGACAAGAGCTTGCCAAATTAAAAAAACGGATTCGAGATATTGACAGTACGGCATATGTTACTGTTCATCAAGTTCAAGAAGTTATTCGTAAAGGATTTAAAGCCATTGTATAACGAGACAAGGGGAGCTTAGCCCTCTTGTCTCGTTTTCTTTATGTTCTCCAGTTCGTGGAGGGGATGACACTAAAAAGAGCGCTGATGTGAATAAGTGATACGTAGTTTGGTTCTGTGAGATAAACGCTCCTAAGGAATAGACGCAAGGTCAAGATCACTTTTTCTACACAGCTATTCCTTAATTTAGCATGTCATCAAAATATATTTTGGCTACAATAGTTTGATCTGAAACTAAACAAATTGGTTTAGATTGCATGATAAAAAGCGTTTTTTATGGATAATTTGGACAAAAGTAAATCATATTATCCATATACATGTTTTGTGCATAACATGTATTTTTTAATAGTGCATCAATGAAATAGATTATTTTTAAGTGCTTGATGTAATGCTAATACTTGCTGGTATTGTTGTTTTATTTGATAAGTTGATTCCATTAAATGAAGTGTTTGTTTGGATTTGAAGTATATTGTTGTTTGTAATATCGTTGCATGTTCACTTTTATACGATTCAATAGTAAATACGTGATTAGCAATAATCCAACTACAGTGAAAGTTATTTGGCGATTGAGTTGGAAACACATATCTAACAGGTCGTTCACTCATTAAAATAGGTACTTTTTGTTTCTTTCCTAGTAATTGTTGTGAGGCAACTCGCCTTCCGTGAAAGGTTGCACCTCTATTTATACAATTATGTTGAATAATTTCTAATGGTGTTTGTTTAACATAAGTAGTTTTACTTGTTTCGAGTGCCATAGCATGATAATCGATAGCTGATGCAGGTATAATTGCCAACGTTTTTTTCGAAATGATATACTGATCTTCAATTAGCATGGTCACACGTCCTTTACAATTTTGTTTGATCATGTGAATGGACAGAATCTGTATTACTTCACTTAATTTTCCAATACTTCATGTGGAAAAGCTAGGAACTTTAGTGCTAGTATGGAATTAGGATCAAAACTATTTTTCTATTTTTGGAAAGTTGCTATCTGTCTTTTCCTCTAGTATTTGTTTTATTTTTGGCTTGGCTAAGCGAGCCCAATTTTTCACTGCATTCTCGGTTACGTTTTCTTGGTGTGCGATTTGTTTTATCGTTTGTCGATGAATGATATACCCGTTAAACCATTTCATTTGATTGGCTGTTAATTTTTGCTGAATTGCTGCTAATAAATATGGGTCAAAGGGTAACTGGTTGTAGTACACAAGACTGTTTATATCTGTGAGCGCAGCATATTTCTCTTTTCTTTTTTGAACGGATTTTTCTTTTCTCAGTAATGTGAAAAATGATTTTTGAATGGAAAAGTATGCATAACTAGAAAATTTCCCTTTTTCTTGATCATATGTTTGCCAAGCTCGCCATAGTGCGATGATTCCCTCTTGATAAAATTCCTTTTCTGCATCACGTATGCCATATTTATAGAGAAGGTGAAAAATCATCGGTTCAAAATCAGACAGTAATTGCTCAAATGACATTTCCTTATTTCGCATCTATTCGCCCATTCCTTCCAAAGGTACCTTGGTTTTGTTATTCCGCCGGTAAAGCAAGCATAGTTAAATATTGCAAAACGAACAGAATCGGTAAGTAAGAAAATAGATCTTAAAATAAGAGGAAGTTGCATTAAAAATAGAGGATACAAATGTAAAATTGAAACTTGAACTATGTTTTTATAAATTTGCCCAAAATGGGGCAGCCTTTTGTCACATTCGATCATCTCTATATAAAGTTTTAAAAATGGATAAAATCTTATCATCTTTAATGGAAAAAGAGGAGAGTAATGCATATGAATCATAAACAATTGTCGTTAGTACAGCGTGAAGAATTATTGACTATTTTGAAAACACGTTTTGAAAATAACATGGACCGACATAAAAATTTAAAATGGAGTAGCGTAGATGCAAAACTCAAGATGAATGAGGAAAAAATGTGGTCATTACATCAAATGGAAATAACGGGTGGTGAGCCCGATGTGTTAGAGTATAATAAGAAGAAGGATGAATATAATTTCTATGATTGCTCAGAGGAAAGCCCTAAAGGTCGTAGAAGTTTTTGTTATGATCGTGAAGCACTGGAATCAAGAAAGAAATATAAACCGAAAAATAATGCAATAGAGCTGGTAACTACGATGGGGATTGAACTTTTAACAGAAGAACAGTATCGAAAGCTTCAGGAGCTTGAAAAAGTTGATAGAAAAACATCGAGTTGGATACAAACACCTGCGAGTATTAGAAAGCTTGGCGGGGCACTTTTCTGTGATCGTCGTTATGAAAGAGTTTTTGTATACCACAATGGAGCGGAATCTTACTACGCTGCAAGAGGATTCCGTGGCTTACTACGAGTGTAAGTAGACTTTTAGAGATCGCTTTTTCAAAAAGCACAATAAATAAAGTCTTTTCTTAAAAGGGACATAGATATATTTTAATTGATGTAAATATAATAAAGACTGGGGAAATGGTTATGTCCAAGAAAGTAATTTTCATTTTATTTGCAAGTGTTATTTTTGTTGGCCTAATAGTTTATGGTAGTTTACAATACAATCAAAAATTGAAAACAATAAGTAAGCAAGCGCAGAAGAAGATGGAGCAAAGAGTGCACCAATCAGAGCAAGAAAATAGAGATTTTTATACGAAACTAATCAATGAGAAGAAAATTCATTTCATGGTCATTGGGAATGGTTTAGATGAGGAAGAAACATTGCAACAGCAAATAAGTAGTCGAATAGAAAAGAAATACAATAATAAAGTGTATCAACATCAAATTACGAAACAAGGGGCAGATGTGTTCGATGGGTTATTTATGTACGAGAAGGGAAAGAAAGAAATAGAACAGGATTTAGTAATGATCGTTTTTGGCAAACATGATATCGATCGTTTAACGCTAGAGCAATTCGAAAAAAATTATGAAACCCTACTTAATCGAGTAATTGCTGATCAACCTCGAGCAGAAGTCTTTACATTTATTGAAAATGGCTTAAAGAATAATGAGAAGTATGTAAATGCTATTGAAAAAACATCTGATTATTATGGCGTTTTTTCCATTGATGGTGAGGAAGTGTTTGATACTACTGGGAAGTCTATTGCGCAAATAACAACTGAAGAGGGAATCCCTAACGAAGAAGGATATAATTTATATGCTGAATCGATTTTTAACACGATTAATGAAAATGTTATCAACAATAAAACAATCACTTATGCACGTATCGATCCATTACATCAGTTGACCAAGCATGATGATTTTCGTTCTATTAATACACCAAAGGAATCAGATGGATTTGTTTTAGTGGATGATTATTACTCATCTAGTACAATAAATCATTCGATTCGCTATGAATTTACTGGTGATTTACTAGCATTACATCTAAATAATACGGGTGGTGTAATGGAGGTTTATTTAGATGGCGAATATGTGCAACAATATGATTTGAATAATCTACCAAAAGGAGCAATCCACCTGTTAATCACAGATGAATTGAAAAAAGGCGAACATATCGCTCAAATATTTGTTAGAGAATCCGGAAAAACAATACAAATAAAATCACTTATCACAAAATAAATGTGTCTGGACATGCATATCACTTTTGTCTAAAAAATAGGACATTAGGGATCCAAAGTGGTCTAAGGGTAAGAGTAGAAGCAGTATTTGTCATGTGATTTTGAGCAGGATCAATAAGTAAATTATGTTAAAACGCATGTTAATTTTAAACTAACTAAGTCAACGAATTATGCTAATAAAACATAATTCGTTGACTTAAATTTCTAAAAACGATAACATGTAATATAATTTAATAGTACGCACTAGGGGTGTTATTTAACTGAGATGAGTATTACCTCAAACCCTTTGAACCTGAACTAGCTAACACTAGCGTAGGAAAGTGTAGAACCTAATTACATACTTAAAGAGCGAACTCTATATATACATGTAGTTATTTGTTTTACGCAATTTTCCTATGAAAAGGTTGCGTATTTTTTTGTTTTATCAAAATAAAAATATAGAGGTGGGTATGATGACTAGAACAGTATTAGTAACCGGTAGTAGTAGAGGTTTAGGGGCAACTATTGTAAAAACTTTGGCACAACAAGGATTTCAAGTGGTTATCAATTACTATAAAAGTAAAGATGCTGCTGAGAAGCTCGTTTCAGAGATTGGTGAAGAGAATGCTATTGCAATTCGAGCTGATGTGACAAATCGTAAAGAAGTAGATGAATTGATAAAAAAGGCAACCGACTATTTTGGTCAAATAGATGTTGTCGTCAACAATGCATTAGTAAATTTTAAATTTGATCCAAACAAACAGAAACCTTTTACAGAACTCACTTGGGATGATTACCAAAAACAAATAGATGGGACATTAAAAGCAGCATTTAATGTAGTTCAAAGTGTCGCACCTCAATTTATTGAGCGACACAATGGAAGTATTATTAGTATAGGTACTAATTTATATCAAAACCCTGTTGTACCTTATCATGAATATACAACAGCAAAAGCTGGATTAATCGGCTTTACTCGTAATATTGCTTCTGAATTAGGGGGATATGGTATAAAAGCAAATGTTGTTTCAGGTGGATTATTAAAAACAACAAATGCTAGTGCTGTTACAACACCAGAAGTATTCGATTTGATTGCTCAATCAACACCATTAAAGAAGGTAACTACACCTCAAGATGTGGCAAATCTGGTCGTCTATCTATCTTCGGAATATGCAAACGGTATTACAGGTCAGAATTTCACAGTAGATGGTGGTTTGACAATGAACTAGTAGCTTAACCCCTTGAAAGGTGGCGTATACTAGACAATTGTTTTTTAATTTATAAAGATATAATGACAGACGAAAAGCACCTTTAAGGAAAATGATTAAATTGGACTATATTACGAATCCATAGTTTCTTCTCTCAAACGTCTGCCTATATAGCCTAACCAATACCGATATTTAATCAGTATAGAAGACTAATAGCCAAGAGAAAGGAAGAAGAAATAATTGTTACAATGCTTGGATTAATCTTTTTAAATCTATTAGAATAACGGAAAGTTATGGCAACAGTTATCTCGTATAACACAACTGCAAGTATAAGAACAAGAATGATTATCTGATAGAACTGTTTGCTCATTCTTTTGAACTAGATAATCTTATCCTATTGTGGTAAAATATACATGTGTTTTCTACTTCAATTTTTTTTTTGAAAATGAGAACTCCTTGTCAAGATTTACATAATTATTTTCGAGGAGGAGAAGGAAAGATGAAAGGACAGAGGCGTTTAGGTCTCATGGGAAAAGCATTGAATAAAATTTCAATTCGCTCCAAAATATTAATTACCATTGCAGTTGCTATTTTAACGAACCTATTTATTGGAGGGACAGGCTTATACAATTTGCATAAAGTTCAACGTTCGTTGGAAATAAGTTTACATCACCATGCAAAAAATACCGAGCTAATACGAGCGGTAGGGCTGGATCTTTTTCAAAGAATAACCGCTGAAAGAGCACTACATATGTATGAACCTGGTACGGATGAGTTTAAAAGTCATCTAGAAGACTATGAAAAACAAAAAGAACAAGCAGATTCCAGATTTAATGAGTATGTAGCACAAAATATGAATCTGCCGAAAGAACTGGAATTTATAGAAGCGTATAAAGAAGCGGAAGCTGAATATGAAGCTATATCAGATCGTATTCTTGAAAATATCTCTTCTACAGATCCTGTTGTTCGTGAACAGGGGATGCTTCTTTCTTATGGAGAAGGATATGATAAGTTCAATGTTATGGAAGAGAACTTGGATGTAATTGGTGAACTGTACAATGAAGAAAATGAACGGATGAGAGAGGAAGTAGCGTCCGATTATCAATTTTTACTTTGGTCTACAGTAGGTATTATTATTTTATGTGTACTACTTAGTTCAATATTAGGATGGGTTATTATTCGTGCCATCAAGCACCCAATTGATCATTTGCGTGACCGTGTGAAACAAGTAGCTCAAGGAGACTTAACGGTACAAATTCAATCGATAGCAAATGATGAACTGGGAGTACTTTCTAAAGATTTTAGAACAATGGTTGATGAAACACAATCGTTAATCACAACCGTCGGAGATTCAATTCAGGATGTTAGTGCATCTGCGGAAGAACTAACTGCTATCTCAGAAGAAACAACTGTGACTAGTAAAAATATTCAAAGCGCTATTGTAAATATTGCAGACGGTGCTTCTCAGCAAGCTTCACTGACGGAGGCTGCTCACAAACAAACATTAGAGTTATCTGACAATATTCAAAGAGTCAGCGAGAAGACTAAGGAAATTAACGGTCTGTCCTCTCAAGCTGAGCAAGTTTTAAGCGGTGGTGTGGATAAAGTTCGTGTGCTTCAGGAACATACTGTACAATCGGATGGAATGCAACGTAAGGTGGCGGAAGAGATCTCGCGCTTATCTAGTACAATGGAAAACATTAGTTCAGTCGTTCAAACGATTAATGATATTACTGAAAAAACAAAGTTGCTTGCCTTGAATGCAAGTATTGAGGCTGCTCGTGCAGGTGAAGCTGGACAAGGTTTTGCTGTAGTAGCGACTGAAATTCGCAACCTTGCTACACAGTCATCTGAAGCAACGGGGCAGATTAAAAATACAATATCTAATATCAATTATGAGTTCCGAAACACCTTAGCTATTATGAAGGAAACGGAAGGAATTGCCAGCAAGCAAAGTCAGGTCGTTACCGAAGCTGGTACGGTTTTTGAATCTATGTTTACGACATTTGATCAAATTATCACTTCTATTCATACGGTCGGCAGTGATATGCAACAAATGGAACAGTTACGAAATCATGTAGTAAAAGCGATCAAAGAAATATCTAATGTTGCAGCCGAAGCTGCATCGACAACAGAAACGATCGGTTCTTCTTCTTCCGATCAACTGGATGCATTACAGTCATTATATACATCAGCTGAACAACTGCATGCCTTAAGTGAAGTGGTTTCTACTAGCATTGCAAAATTTAAAGTGGACAAGTAATCGAGCTTTGTTTATAACTTTTTTTGCATGAGAGAAAGGTCAAGCGTTCCTTTATACGAGGACGCTTGATCTTTTTAAATGCGACACTGTATTAGAACTTGATTCTTTCGCTTCAATCATTATCGTACAGGCGTATTCTGAACCGATTAATGTTAAGAAGAACATAGATATAACCAAGTTCTTAATTTTTAAATCTTATCAATTAAATGATCATTACATTAAGTGCTGCTCTTTTTTTATTAGTAGTAGCTATGCGCAATGGTAGTTTCGGTACTATGATGAGTTGCAATGGCTTTCGTGTTTACATACTTATTGATGTCCGTTTTGTTAATAGGCGTATCATAATGAGTGTTGCGACAATGACAAGGAAAATCACTGGTAAAGCAAGTGCTTCTGGAACAACCTCTAAAAACGAAAAGCTTTTAAATAGAGGTGTGTCTAATGCTAATCGAAGCATTGAATCTTTTACTCCGATAAGGGTTACCCCAATGATAATAAACAATAGCCCACCAATAACGCCTAAACGTTGAAAAGCGGCTCCAATCAACCACCCAATGATGTAAAAAACAAATATATTAATGCTAAATAAAGAGAGCGAGAGTATGACATTTGTCTCTAGACTGATAAACGGTGATAGAATCATCGACAGAACAATCTCTGCAATGATATTTCCGTCAACGTCATTCACAACATCTACCATAATACTATTTATACTAATGTTATCTGAGGTAAAGGCTGTAAAACGATTAATAATAAACAATTCTACAAGATTAACAACATAAAGTATAATAGGAATAATAATCGATAGACCAATACTTGCAATCACATTGCCATAAAAATAATTTTTCCTCGTAATTCCATTTTCCACGTAGTGGGTTAGAAAACTGATTGCAATAATTCCTATAACAAACATATAGATGTTACTTGAAATGTAGCCAGCATAATAAAATGAATCTACATTTGAACTGAAGAACTTTTGGATTACATTGATTAGCGTGAAAATTCCTAGACTAAAAAGTGTCCATTTCATTTGTATGGCTAACAAATCTAATCCGGATTTCGTAAAAGTTACTGGTTTCATTATTCAGCCTCCTTTGTTAGTTGAATGAATAAATCTTGTAGTGAGACAGGCCCAACCCTAAGTCCTAATTCTTTTGCGAAGGCTTTCTCAGCCTCGTTCAACTCGCCATATAATGTGATCGACTTCGTGTTACCAAGTTGTTCTTCATTTAATACATCTTTATCTTCAGCAAATGCCTCTACTGATTGTTTATCTCCAACCAGAGTTACACCATGAGCTATTAATTTATCGTAGGGTTCGTGCAAAAGTAACTCCCCATTGTTAATCATAATAACCTCATCGAATAAATAATCCATTTCGGATACGAGGTGGGTGGATACAATCATGATTCTTGGATGCAATTCTTGTTCTTTTAATAGTTCTTTATAAAATAAATCTCGTGCAGGTGCATCCATACCAAGGTATACTTCATCAAAAATTGTAATTGGTGATCTGCTTGCTAATCCTACAATGACATTAAAAGCTGATTGTTTCCCTGTAGACAACTTGTGTAATGGCTTTTCATTCTCAAGCTTGAATTTTTTTAACAGTTCTTCTGCATAGTTCACATCAAAATTTGGACGGTATCGATTGATGTCCTTGATTAAAGCAGATGGTCGGCTAGTTTCTCCAGTGAAGTCCTTGTTATACATAAAAGTTATTTGTTGCATGACTTTAGCATTTTCAAAGGGTTCTTCACCATCAATTAGTAATTTACCAGATGTAGGTTGACGAAATGAGCCAAAGATGGATAGAAGGGAGGTTTTTCCTGCACCATTTCTACCAAGTAAACCGTAGATTTTTGGTTCAATAATTTTAAAGTTTAGGTTATGCAAGACTTGATCACGTCCATATGCAAGATTGAGGTTTTTCGCTTCGATATGCATTATTGTTCACTTCCTTTCACTTGATTAATATAGGTTAGAATTTCTTCATTTGTAATTTCTAATTTATTGGCTTCTTGAACGAGTGTAACAACATAATCTTTTATAAAGGATTTACGTCGTCTATGAAGCAATTTTTTTCTTGCTCCCTCAGTGACAAACATGCCAACCCCCCTTTTCTTATATAGTACTTCTTCTTCAACAAGTTGATTGACCCCTTTTGAAACGGTCACATGGTTGATTTTATAAAAATTTACTAATTGGTTTGTAGAAGGTGCCTGATCGTTAGGTAGTAACTGTTTGTTAATTATTTGATCTTCAATTTGTTCACGAACTTGTACGTAGATAGGCTTATTTTCTTTAAAAAGGTTCTTCATAACAGTCCTCCTTTCACTTCCGTTGTTATATAGTTATATACTTATGTATATAACTATATAAGTGAATTTATTTATTGTCAATATTTTTCTGGATTTATCATAAAGAGTGTATAAGAAGCGGAAATGAATGATTGTATGGTTAAAAAAGTCATTACAGCTAGTAGGTGTAAGATAGTGTCTGGAACATAACTATACACACAGTAAGAAACTAACTATTATTTTGAGGTAAAGAATTATCATTCGCTTTTTATATCGCCTGAATCATTTAGCTGTGGAAATATGTGATATTTATTGGAGGTAAAGTGTCAATTTCTTCATGGGATGTATCGCTGACGAACCGTTCTTTATGTAATATAGTAAAATTTACTGCTATAAAAGCGAGTATTACTTGAGAGGGAATTTATAAAAAGAAGTTGAAAAAATTTTGGTAGTTTTATATTTGGAAGTTAATAAATAGGGTTGCTAAATTTTTTTGATTTGTTATACTAGTTCATAGAATTGAAATTGATAATCATTATCATATATTTGTGTTGTTGCTTTGCACTATGTGAGATAGAGGCAATTATGATTGAAGAAAACATAAAAATATAATAAAGATATTAATTTAATCAATTCAATAATCTGTTTATCCATAAAGTTTATATATAAGGGGAGAGGTATCAAAATGAGAAAGTTTACATTAACCATCTTTATAGCAATGTTTGTTTTTGTACTGGCAGCTTGCTCAAATGCAAGTGAAGAAACCGGTAAGACTGACGCGAATGAGAAAGCAAACGATTCTACTGAATCTACAACGGTAGAAGTCACGGATGCTCATGGAACTGTTACTGTTCCTGTAAATCCTAAAAATGTAGTTGCTTTAGATAATAGAACGTTTGAAACGTTAGCTAATTGGGAAGTTGAATTATCGGCAGTTCCTAAGGATGTAATGACTGCTGATTCACCATATGTAACGGATGAATCCGTTCAAAATATAGGAAATCACCGTGAGCCAAATCTTGAAACTATAGCGGCTGTAGACCCTGAACTTGTAATTGTTGGTCAACGATTTTCTGGCTATTATGAAGATATAAAAAAATTAGTACCTAACGCAGCTGTTATTGATCTTAATGTGGATGTTTCTGAAGAAGCTGATAAACCTGGTGAGAACTTGGTGAATGGGTTGAAAGATACTACCATTACTTTAGGACAAATTTTTGATAAAAATAAAGAGGCTGAACAATTGACAGCTGATTTTGATCAAGCTATTGAAGACGCTAAGTCTGCCTATAATGAAGCAGATAAAGTGATGAGTGTGATCGTCTCTGGTGGAGATATTGGTTTTTCAGCGCCTCACTCTGGACGAGTTTGGGGACCAATGTATGACATTTTCGGGTGGACTCCAGCATTAGAAGTTGATGATTCAACTACAGATCATCAAGGTGATGAAATTTCTGTTGAAGCAATTGCACAAAGTAACCCGGATTGGATTTTCGTACTAGATCGTGATGCTCCAATATCGGGTGTGACGGATAAAGTTCCTGCTCAGGATGTTATTGATGAAGCACCTGCGCTCCAAAACACAACGGCTGTTTCAGAAGCAAATATTATTTATGCTCCAGAGGATACTTACTTAAATGAATCGATCCAAACGTATTTGGAGTTATTTGAAAACTTTACAAACACTTTATCTAAGTAGTGTAGGAGAGTATAACATAGTGCAAAAAAAGCTTATTGGCGGGATTGAGAATAATTCTCGATCCCAGTTTTATAAACACAATAAAATATGGACAAAATCTTTTATACTAGCGATTATAGTTATAATTATTTTAGCGATTGTCTCCCTGTTTACTGGCGTGTATGACCTACGTGGACAAGAAGATGGAATCGATATGTTTTTCATCACTCGTGTTCCAAGGACAGCAGCACTAATGCTTACTGGAGCTGCAATGTCAATGGCAGGACTCGTCATGCAACTTATTACACAGAATCGTTTAGTTGAACCTACTACAACAGGAACGATTGAATGGTCAGGGTTGGGACTACTTACTGTTTATTTATTATTCCCTGCACCGTCTTTAATGCTAAGAATGACTGGTGCAATCATCTTTTCTTTTATAGGAACGATGATTTTCTTTTTATTTTTAAGAAGAGTTAGACTTCGTTCGTCTCTAATTGTCCCAATCATTGGCTTGATGCTTGGAGCAGTCATTTCTGCAGTTTCCACTTTTATTGGACTCGTTTTTCAAATGACGCAAAATATTGAAAGCTGGTTTGTAGGTTCCTTTGCACCTATGCAAATTGGAAGATATGAATATTTATGGCTCATTGTTATCGTTACTATTTTAGTCTTTATTTATGCTAATAGATTGACTTTAGCTGGACTAGGGGAAGATGTTGCAACAAGTCTTGGAGTAAACTATAATAGGCTTATTCTTTTTTCTACTGGTCTTATTTCTTTTGCAGTTGGAATTGTCGCAGCTGTTATTGGAAACTTACCTTTTTTAGGTTTGATTGTCCCGAATATTGTGTCAATGTTTAGAGGAGATGATCTTAGAAGTAATCTGCCATGGGTATGTGTAATAGGGATGGGGACTATAACAGTTTGTGATATCATTTCTCGAACAATTATCATGCCTTTTGAAGTTCCTGTTTCTTTAATACTTGGAACAGTGGGCTCAGTCGTCTTTATCGCCATTTTATTAAGACAAAGAAAACCAAGGAGGCTGAGATGAACGCATTAGAATTTAGAAAAAAAGAAAATTGCGAAACCGACTCTAGCCTTCATAATGAAAATAGATCAGCTAGCGCTTTTCGTTCTAAAAAAGATGAAAAACGTTATTGGATTTTGCTACTAACATTGATTGTTTTGGGTGTTCTTTCTTCGTATGGGCTTTTAGTGTATAACAATCCGGTGCCAGTAAGCTCCCCTTCATTTATCCCAGTTGTTATGAGAAGGATAGTAGCGCTTGTCGCAATGATTATTGCTTCAATTTGTCAGAGCTTGTCGACTGTTGCTTTCCAATCGATTACGAATAATAGAATTATAACCCCTTCCCTTTTGGGTTTCGAATCACTTTACTCAACCATTCATACTAGTACAGTATTTTTCTTTGGTGCGGGTGCATTAATAAATTTTAGTGGTATTGGCTCATTTCTATTTCAAGTTATCGCTATGGTTTTGATGAGTTTAATTCTTTATGGGTGGTTACTATCTGGAAAGTATGGAAATTTACAACTGATGCTTTTGGTCGGAATTATTATTGGGACTGGTCTAAGCTCTGTGTCCACTTTTATGAGAAGAGTGCTTGCTCCGTCAGAGTTCGACATTTTACAGGCAAGATTGTTTGGTTCCGTTAACAATGCGGATGCTGCATATTTTCCAATTGTAATTCCAATGGTGATGCTTGTAGCAGTATTACTGCTCGCCTATTCTAAAAAATTAAATATCGTGTCACTTGGGAAAGATGTCGCTACTTCTTTTGGAGTTAAACATCGCTCTAGTGTAATTTATACGCTTATATTAGTTTCTGTTTTGATGTCTATTTCCACGGCTTTAGTTGGACCACTTACTTTCTATGGATTTTTAGTTGCAACTTTGAGCTATCAAGCGGCACCTACGTATGATCACAAATACATTTTTCCAATGGCTCTAGCTATAGGATTTTTAATACTAACAAGTGCTTACTTTTTTATGTATCATGTGTTTAATGCTCAAGGTGTAGTTTCAGTTATCATTGAATTATTTGGTGGATTAATCTTTTTGATTGTGATTTTAAGGAAGAGGATTTTATGATAAAAATTGATAATGCGGGAAAAGTTTATACTGATCAAGTGAAAATAGGACCTTTGGATTTAGAAATACCGAAAGCTGGCTTTACTTCTTTGATCGGACCTAATGGTGCGGGGAAATCTACGACACTGTTGATGATTGGGAGACTTTTAGATATGGATGAAGGTCAAATTATGGTGGCGAATATGGATGTTGCCGATTCTAAATCTAAAGACTTAGCAAAAATCTTAACTATTTTGCGACAAGAAAATCATTTTATAACGAGGCTGACTGTTAGGCAATTAGCTGGATTTGGTCGTTTCCCTTATTCAAAAGGAAGATTAACGAAAGAGGACGAGGCTATTATTTCTAAGTATATTGATTTTTTAGATTTGACTGATTTAGAAAACAGATATTTAGATGAGCTTTCAGGTGGTCAAAGGCAAAGAGCATATGTTGCGATGGTTTTGTGCCAAGAGACGGAATATGTACTTTTAGATGAGCCGCTGAACAACCTTGATATTGCTCGTTCTGTTCAAATGATGGAGTATTTGAGGCATGTTGCTAATGAGTTTGGAAGAACAATACTGACTGTTATGCATGATATAAACTTTGCAGCAAAATATTCTGATCGAATTTGTGCTATGAAAGATGGACAAATTGCCGGTTTTGGAACAGTAGAAGAGATTATGACCGAAAAAGTGTTGACAGATATTTTTGAAACGAAAATAGAAATTATCGATGGTCCTTATGGGCCAATAGCGATTTATTAGTGAAAAGGATCAAAAATGAGTGTGATGAAAAACCTAATCGAAAATTACATGCTTTACTGTAATCTAACGGTTATTTTGCTTGTAATAATTAGTAGACTAGGTCATTTGTTTAACAACTATTTTTTTGTGTCAATAAAACATCAATTGAACCATTGTTAGCAATGATAGCGTATTAAATGGAGGAGGATGTAACATGCAAATATATTGGACTAAAATAAATAAAATTATTAAAGAATCGCCTGAGGTCGTAACGTATCTTCTTGACTGCCCGGAAGATTTCACATGGAAAGAGGGCTCTCACACTCACTTTGCCCTTGAAGGTTTTAATATTGGAGATAAACCAGATCGCAGCTTGGTTCGCCATATGTCAATTTCCACCTTACCACATGAAGGTGTGATTGGAATTACCACACGCATTAGAGATAAATGTTCTAAGTTCAAGACGATCTTAAAAAAATTTGAAGTCGGCAATGAAGTTGCAATATTTAAAACGCATTCCAATGTACCGTTAAAAAGAGAAGCGAGAAATATCTATCTGTTATCATCAGGTGTTGGATTGGCAACGTTCAGACCGATTGTACTTGATTATTTCAACCGTTCAGAAGGCGTTAATCGAGTGCATTCTTTAAACATTGATTCATCAAAAGCGTTCTTATTTTCTGATATTTTTGAATCTGTACCTGAAAAAAATTCAAAGCACAGTTTGTCGATAACCGTAAAGAGTACTATGAAGAAATGAAGAACCTTGCCGCTGATAAAGAGGGGATATTTTATGTTGTCGGTAGTGACGAATTTCTTGTACAGAACATTGAAGTATTGCGTGAGCATGGGATTAAGGCGGGGCAAATTATGCTCGACAAGCATGAACGACAACGGACGGAGTTTTTATCATTCGATTTGTCAAATGAAGCGAAATAGCATATTTTAGTGATACATATAAATAAACTTGTGGTGTAAAATGTTTGTCGTATGTAATCCTGTATAGATTACTAGTTTTTTGGAATGTTCAAGCTAATCAAAGCTAGAAATAATTGTTACTATGTATCCAGTTGAGAAACTAGAATTTTCCTTATTTTATTGACAAGAGGGAGAAAAAGTGATAGATTAACGATGTTATATGATGATGTTATGTATTAGGTAGAAATTAGCCATTTAACTGTCTCTTATAGGCATGTTAACGCATAAAGTTATTAGCAATCATTGAATAACAAAGAGATATATTTTTATTCCCTCAAAGTTAGTTAGGATTAACTATTCTATAAGGGAGGTGAAGTAATATATAAGTGTATGTTCAAATATTCAATATTATAAGTTTGAAGAAAAGTAACACTAGTTCAAAGAACAGTGTTTTTTTTAAAAACACCCATTGATAATGATTATCAATATCAATAATTACTGTGTCATATTGCCAAATAAAGCGGGGATATAGATGGCTAATTATACACTTTAGTCGATGTTTTTTAAAAGGATATAAGATGATAGGAGGAGGTACATTTATGAGCACGTTAAAAAAACTACAAACCTATATGGTAGGAAGGAAAATACTTCTACCAGGATCGTTAATTTTATCAGGACTGAGTGCAATTGCTGGAATGATACCATATATTCTTATTTGGTTTATTATTCGAGAATTGTTTACTGCTGGTTCTAACTTTTCTTCTAGACTTGTTACTATTTATGGATGGTGGGCATTAGCAACTGCTGTAGCAAGTATTGTTCTGTATTTTATCGCATTAACTTTTTCTCATCTTGCGGCTTTTCGAGTGGAAACAAACATGCGAAGAGTTGCTATGGAAAAAGTAATTCATATGCCTCTTGGCTTTTTTAATAAAAATACGACTGGTCGTATTCGGAAAATCATTGATGATAATGCAAGTGTTACTCATGGTTTTGTAGCACACCAAATGCCTGACCTTGCTGCAACTATCTTAATGCCTTTAACGATTTTAATCTTAATCTTTATCTTTGATTGGCGGTTAGGGTTAGCTTGTCTCGTCCCAATCATTTTTTCCTTCTTTATCATGGGGTCTTTGATGAGTAAAAAAGGCAAGCATTTTCTAAAAAACTATATGACTGCACTTGAACATATGAATACAGAGGCTGTTGAATATGTTAGAGGTATACCTGTTGTAAAGGTTTTTCAGCAAACCGTCTTTTCATTTAAAAACTTTTACAATAGCATTATCCAATATAAGAATATGGTGTTTGCCCACACAAAAATGTGGGAAAAATCAATGTCAGCATATACGGTTGTAATCAACAGCTTTGTGTTTATTCTCGTTCCTGTAGCTATATTAATCATGAATGCTACAAGTGATTACACGTTAACGATGCTTAACTTATTTTTATATGTTCTGATTACTCCTGTTTTTTCTCAGTGTATTATGAGAAGTATGCATTTAAATCAAGCTATTGGTCAAGCAAATGAAGCAGTTACTAGGATTGATAATCTTGCTGAAATAATGCCGTTATCGTCACTACCAGCTTCTAAACCAATTAAAAGTCATCATATTCAATTTAAAAATGTATCATTTAGTTATCCAGATACTAACAACAAAGCAGTAAATCAGGTTAGTTTTACAATACCTGAGGGTAAAACGATAGCGTTAGTAGGAGCATCTGGCAGTGGTAAAACAACGATTGCAAGATTATTACCTCGGTTTTGGGATGTTGATGAAGGAGAAATTTTCATTGGAGAAACCAATATAAAGGATATTGATCCAAAAGAATTGATGAACCACATTTCTTTTGTGTTCCAAAATACACGGTTGTTTAAAACGACATTGCTCGAAAATATCAAGTATGGTAACCCTTCAGCAACGGATGAAGCGGTTGAGAATGCTATTGACAAGGCACAATGTCGAGAAATCATTAACAAGCTACCAGATGGCTTAAATACTAAAATTGGAACGGAAGGAACCTACCTTTCTGGTGGTGAGCAACAGCGTATCGTATTAGCAAGAGCAATTCTTAAGGATGCTCCAATTGTTATTCTTGATGAAGCAACTGCTTTTGCCGATCCAGAAAATGAACATTTAATTCAAGAAGCATTTAAAAAACTTACGATAGGTAAAACAGTACTTATGATTGCTCATCGTTTAACAAGTGTAACATCTGCTGATAATATTTTAGTTATTAGTGAAGGGGAAATTATTGAACAAGGTACTCATGCAGCATTGTTACAAAAAGAAGCCGTCTATGCTAGTATGTGGAAGGAATTTAGTAAGTCGATAGATTGGAAGATTGGAAAGGAGGAAGAGCATTATGCTTAGTATCATTCAAAAACGATTTGCGCTCTCACAAAAAGGTGCTAGAGATTTTGTGAAAGGCACATTTTTTACTACGATACTTGATATTGCTTTAATGCTACCTGCGATTTATATGTTTTCATTCATTAATGAAAATATCAATATTGTAGGTAGCAACGCATCTGGAGTAAACAGTGGATTATGGCACTATGTTTTGCTTGGAGTAGGCTTTATGTTGCTTATGTTTATTATTGCCGTCATTCAATATCGAAGTACGTATACGCTTATTTATGAGGAAAGTGCTAATCGTAGAATTTCATTGGCTGAAAAACTTAGAAGATTGCCGCTTGCGTTTTTTGGCGAGAAAAATATTTCTGATCTTACATCAACGATTATGGACGATAGCACGGAACTAGAGCATACTTTTTCACATGCTGTTCCACAACTTTTTGCTTCTATTATTAGCATCTTTTTAATGGCTATCGGCATGTTTGTTTATAACTGGCAACTTGCTCTAGCTTTATTTTGGGTTGTTCCTATTGCAGCAGGAATTATTATTTTATCTAAAAAAATGCAACGCAAAGAGAATATATCAACTTATAATATAAAACGTAAAGTTAGCGATCAAATACAAGAAGGCTTGGAAACTGTACAAGAAATAAAATCATATAATCAAGAAGACAACTACCTTTATCATTTAAATAAAGCAGTGGATAAGTATGAAAACCAGCTGATTAAAAGTGAAATTTCAACTGGAATACTTGTAAATTCTGCTCAAGGGTTTTTAAAATTAGGATTGGTCAGTGTTATTTTAGTAGGAGCAAATTTAATATCATCAGGAAGTATTACTCTAATTACTTATCTTGCTTTTTTAATCATTGCCTCACGAATTTACAATCCGATAAGTGAAGTATTTAGCAATATAGCTGCACTATTTTATCTGGATGTGAGGATAAATAGAATGAACGAAATGGAAGCAATGCCTATTCAAGAAGGGAAAACAACGTTCAAGCCTATCAATCATGATATTGTTTTTAACAATGTTTCCTTTTCTTATGAAGAAGGAAAACCTGTTATAGAAAATGTTTCTTTTACAGCAAAACAAGGAGAAATAACTGCTTTAGTAGGTCCGTCGGGTGGAGGGAAAAGTACAACGGCAAAACTCGCAGCTCGCTTTTGGGATGTTAACAAAGGAAGCATTTTATTAGGGGCTCATGATATTAATGAGATAGAAGCTGAAACGTTGCTAAAAAATTATTCAGTTGTCTTTCAAGATGTTGTTCTGTTTAACACGTCAATAATGGATAATATTAGAATCGGAAAACGCAATGCTACTGATGAAGAAGTAATGCGAGTAGCGAAATTAGCACAGTGTGATGCATTTGTCTGTAAGATGCCTAACGGATATCAAACGATTATTGGTGAAAACGGAGATACTTTATCTGGTGGGGAGCGTCAACGTATTTCGATTGCTAGAGCCTTGCTTAAAGATGCGCCGATTGTCTTATTAGATGAAGCAACTGCTTCTTTGGATGTAGAAAATGAAACGAAAATCCAAAAAGCTATATCGGAATTAGTTCGTAATAAGACAGTGTTAATTATTGCCCATCGCATGCGTACGGTAGCAAAAGCAGATAAAATTGTTGTGCTTGAAGGAGGAACCGTTACAGAAGAAGGGGCGCACGAACAGTTACTTGCGCAAAAAGGAACATATGCAAAAATGTGGACAATTCAACAACAAAGTCTTGATTGGAGTATATAAATAATTGGAGTGTTTATTATGAGAAAGAAAAAAATGGAAACGAAAGATCTTATTACTACAGGTATTTTCACTGCAATATATTTCGTACTATTCTTTGTGTCTGGCATGATTGGATATATTCCGGCGTTATTCGTGTTAATACCCTTTATATTGCCTGTTGTTGGTGGAATACCGTTTATGCTATTTCTTACAAAAGTTAAGTGTTTTGGGATGGTTACCATTATGGGAACCATCCTTGGTATGCTCATGGTTTTAACAGGTCATACGTATATTCCGCTAATAACAGGTTTGATTTTCGGGCTATTAGCTGATCTACTTTTTATGGCAGGAAAATATCAAAGCAAAAAACTATCTATTGTAGGTTATAGTATTTTTAGTCTTTGGATACTAGGGATGCTAGTACCATTTTGGGTTATGAGAGATGCTTATGAAAAACAAATGATGGATAGCATGGGAATGAAGTACGCACAAACTGTTATGGGTATTTTTGAGAAAATTTCTTGGGCATTTCCAATCATGATAATTTTGGGTGGTTTAATTGGTGCATTTGTTGGATTATCGATGCTAAAAAAACATTTCAAAAAAGCAGGAATTGCCTAACAAAGGAGTTAAATGATGCAAGATACTTATATACAAGCTGTTACAGAAAAAAAACGTGTTAAGCTAGATCCACGTACAAAAATAGTCGTTTTATTATTAATTAATCTTTCTACATTCACAGCCAATGCTTGGTATGTAATGGCTCTAGCAGCAATAATACCATTATCTTTATTTATTTTAAGTAAACGGTATTACTTCGCTACTGTTTTATCGATAATTTATGTTTCTTCATTGTTGTTGTATGTCTTTTTAATCAATGAAACATCTGGTGTTTTAAGTATTATTATCGCTATGTTAACAAGTTTGATTTGCAGAATGGGGCCAGGGCTCTTAATGGGCTATTATTTACTTACTACAACAACTGTAAGTGAATTCATTGCAGCTATGGAAAGAATACATCTTCCAAGACAAATGATTATCCCTCTTTCTGTAATATTTCGATTCTTTCCGACAATTAAAGAAGAATCGTCAGCCATTACTGATGCTATGAGAATGCGCGGCATCAGTTTTGGAAAATCAAGAGGTGGATCGCTTGCCTTAATTGAGTACAGACTTATTCCTCTATTTATATCATGCGTAAAAATAGGTGAAGAACTTTCTTGTTCAGCACTTACACGAGGACTTGGGTCTTCTATAAAAAGAACAAATATTTGTAAAATAGGATTTGGTTTTACTGATATATGTTATACAGTTTTTGCAACGATAACATTTTTACTTTTACTTAGAACCAAAGGAGTATAATACGATGATCAAGCTAAATCACGTTTTTTTTAAACATGAAAATGGGATACAAAACAATGGACTTTCAGATGTTAGCTTACATGTAAAAAAAGGGGAAGTCGTTTTACTTTGTGGCGAATCAGGATGCGGAAAAACGACTTTAACACGTTTAATCAATGGACTAATTCCGCATTATTTTTCTGGAAACCTTTCAGGTGAAATTGAAATTAACGAGAAAAGTATAAGAAAAACTCCATTAGCTGAGATATCAAAATATGTTGGTAGTGTGTTTCAAAACCCCCGCACACAATTTTACTGTTTAGATACAAACTCAGAGCTTGCTTTTAGCTGTGAAAATCAAGGATTACCAATTGATGATATCCTTAGTCGTATTGAAGGCACAATATCACATTTAAATATACAACATTTAATAAATCGAAATATATTTAATCTATCTGGAGGTGAAAAGCAAAAGATTGCTTATGGATGTGTGCATACAGCTTCACCGGATATTATTGTCCTTGATGAACCTTCTTCTAACCTCGATTCATATGAAACAAGTCTTTTAGGGCAGGTTATTGCACATTGGAAAAATGAAGGGAAAACAATAGTTGTTGCGGAGCATAGACTTCATTTTTTGTCTGATATAGCTGATCGTATGATTTTTATGCGTGACGGAAAAATAGCAAAAGAACTTTCAATGGCAGAAGCAAAACGACTGAAGCCTCAAGACTTATCTAGCATGGGACTCAGGGCTTTAAACACGGAGACATTGTCTTTAGAAGATAGACATAGAGATAGATCAACTCAGGAGATACAATTATCAAATTTTAATTATGCTTATACGAAAGATAAAAAAGCTCTAAATATAGATGCTTTTAATCTCCCTAAAGGTCAAATTATTGGTATCATTGGTCATAATGGAGCAGGTAAATCTACTTTTGCTAGATGTCTTTGTGGACTTAATAGGAAGTTTAAAGGCAATGTAATAGTGGATAAAAATACGTTTAATATGAAACAATGTCTAGAAAATGCCTATATGGTTATGCAAGATGTAAATCATCAACTTTTCACGGAAACAGTATTAGATGAAGTAATCTTAAGCATGAATGAAGATAATATAGAAAAGACAGAAGCGATTCTTGAAAGTCTAAATTTACTACACATGAAAGATTCTCATCCAATGTCACTTTCAGGAGGACAAAAACAACGTGTTGCAATAGCAAGCGCCATAGCATCAGAAAGAGATATCATTATTTTTGATGAACCAACAAGTGGTTTAGATTTTCGACATATGATACAAGTAGCGGAAAATATCGATAAACTTAAAAAGTTAGGAAAAACAATTTTAATTATTACTCATGACTTGGAACTAATTCTAAAAACCTGTGATCATATTTTGCATCTAAAAAATGGTCAAGTATATAAATCCTTTCATCTTGATGATACAAAGACGAATTATTTAATTAGTGTGTTTAAACATGAAACAGAGCAATAGGTAAAAGCAGAAACCAACCTCCTACGCGTATAGTAATTGCAATCAGGGTTTAAACTAATCGATTGACGTAAGGTTTTGTTATCTATCTACAGAAATAGCTTGTGATAGTGAAGGGACCAGGATAAAGAAACATTTCTCAACGGAAAATATTAAGATCTATTATTATGTAGTAGAACAAACACCGCTGCGGGATATAGGTCCTCACAAATTATAGTTAACCGAGCATTCTCGTATCCTCCTATCTGTGTTTTGTAAGTGAAAATGGGTTCTTACGGAATTTAATTTTGAAGTGCTCGTTTTCGTTTTTTTGTTTTTTCATCTGATAGCAACTACTATGAATGTTTTATCTTGAAGATCTAACATTTTTGTATCATTTGAAGTAGGCAAGGGAGCTTATTTTATTAACTATATTGAAATAATAGCAAGATATCATGGAGCAGGGACAAGTTTTTTTGTCTCTGCCTCTTTTTATTTAGCATACTATCATGTATTTACAGAAGTAGCTCTAGATAATTATTAGAAAATACAAACTCGAAGATTGCAAATGTTTCGCTCAGTTATTTTATGGTATGCTACATATAGTAAGCGTAAAAGATTATAATTAGAAGCAGTTAAATGTTCGGGCAATAGAAGCGTTTGATATGAAATTGCGTAGAAGAATTACAAAAAAAGGAGTGTATTCTATGAAAATAGTAATACAAGTAGGATTAATTATTGCTTTATTTTTGTATTTGGCCGTTCTTTCAAAGCTAATTTTATTCAAATATTCTTCTGTTTCCTATCTAATCAACGATTTTACATTTAGTTATAGCGAGTATTACTGGAATTCTCATAACTTTATTCCTTTTAAGACAATCACATATTATTTGTTTTTAGCAAATGATATAAATTTTAGTATAAGGGTTGATAATCTAGCTGGAAACGTTATTGGGTTCATACCGTTTGGTTTTATTTTTCCACTACTATCAAGTAAATTTTTTAACTTGAAAAAGGTTATCATTGCAACTTTTTGTTTGAGTTTGATATTCGAACTGGTTCAAATGATTTTTATGCTTGGAAGTTTTGATGTCGATGATTTAATTTTAAATACACTTGGTGGAATGATAGGGTTTATCCCAATTAAACTTGGAAGCATAATCAAATCGAAATACATTCCTATTAAGGAGACTGACTGTGATAGTTAAATCCTATCCCTTGAAAAGGTAGAAGTGAAACTTATTTGCTAACTTTGTCGTATATGATAAGAGAAAAAAGAAAAGAGGGTTAATATGAGAAAAGCACCAAGCGAAAGAATTGCAACAGATGCAATCAAAGCGTGGCGAGTTTTCGCTATTATGTTATCGATCATTCTATTATTAGTAGCAACCGCTTTATTTGTCCTTGCTTATTATTTTGAATTTAGTTATTGGTTTGCTATTGGTGTAACTGTATTCACTATAATAGAAGCTATTGTAACCATTGTGTTTATCCCGAAAGTAAGGTGGAATCGCTGGCGTTATCAAATTTATGATCAAGAAATCTATATTCAACATGGTATTTTAGTAGTTACAAGAACGATTATTCCTATGATTAGAATCCAGCATGTAGACACGGATCAAGGGCCAATTTTAAAAAATTACAAGCTTGCTAATTTAACGATATCAACGGCAGCGACTACGCATGAGATCCCAGCGCTTTTAGAAGAAGAAGCAGCTCAGCTTCGTGACCAGATTTCTGAATTAGCAAGGGTGGAACAAGATGATGTCTAAGCCAAAACGTCTTCATCCTATATCTGTCATTTTTACCACGGTTCAAACATTTAGGAAAAACATTTTAGGACTCTTGCCAATAGCTATTTTAGCTATCGGTGATGGAATGTTTTTTTACTTAGTATTAGGAATAGCTGTGCTTTTTTTACTTATAATTGGATTCAGTGTGTTAACTTGGATGAGGTACACGTATCAAGTAGAGGAAGATCAGTTACGAATCGAACACGGCGTATTCATACGGAAGAAAAGAACTATATCAAAGCATAGGATTCAGTCGATTGACTTATCGCAAAATATCATTCATCGACTATTTGGTTTAACAAAAGTGCAAATAGAAACTGCGGGAAGCGATCAAGAAATAGATGCAGCACTTCATGCAGTCACGATACAAGAAGGTAAACAACTACATGATCAATTAAAATATAAAAAAGAAGTAGAAATACAACATACGGGCGATATAGTTGAAAAAGTGAACGATCCATCCAGGCAAGTGAAAATAACAGAACTATTAATTGCTGGATCAACATCAGCTAGTTTTGGTTTTATCATTGGTTTGATTGCCTTGGGGTTCTCTGAGTTAGAAGTAATTATTCCAGACTCGTTTTATAATCAAGCTTCTGCTTGGGTAGTAAATTTAACAATGGAAGCAATCATTGTAATGGCATTAATTTTCTTTATTATAGTATGGGGTCTAGGTATTTTAGTGACCTTACTTCAATATTGGGATTTTACTATTACCCGTTATGAAAAGGAACTATTTATTACACGTGGATTATTAGAAAAAAAGCAAATGACAATCCCATTAAAAAGAATTCAGGCAGTCGGGATAAAAGAAACAGTTGTAAGGCAACTATTTGGATTTTCAACTGTTTATGTTGAAATTGCTAGTGGGGAACTAAATACAAATGGCGATATGAAAACTCTACTTTTCCCGCTAATGAAAAGAAAAGAAATAAATGCTTTTTTAGCTGAAATTTTACCAGAATATCATTTGCCGACAGAAAAGAACGTTAAGCTACCGAAAAGGGCGCTTCCTTATTACTTGATTCGAACGGCGATTATCCCACTAATCGGGTTGATTGTAGTAGCATTCCTTGCAATGGATTGGATAGTTGTCGCTCTGGTTTTCTTTGCATTAGCCATTGTACTTGGTTATTTTCAATATCGTTCAACTCGTTATCAATTATCGGATAATCAATTGATGATTCAAACGAGAGTCGTTAATAATGATATCCTTCTATTAAAGCATCGGCGATTGCAATCCTTTGCTGTCAAGCAACATTTTATTCATCACCGACATAATTTAGCAAGCATAGATACAGCAATATTGAGTAAATTAGCAGGTAGACATATCATATTGAAAGAATTAGAAGTTGAATCAGCGCTACAACTTGCTGATTGGTATTCTTATAAAAAGTAATAGATGAGCACCTTTATCCAGTTAGCTGATAAAGGTGCTCATTTGTTACTTTATTATGGAAGCATCCAGTATTAAGCAGATCGCATTCAGCTATTGATAAGATAATCGTTAAAGATTGATTCTCAAATAGGCTGTTCATATCGAATAAACAATAGTGGTAAGCAAATTGGTCTTACTATAGCTGCTTGATCGTATAAGGGGAATATTACCATATATCCAATGTATGACTGGAAACGTAGTTGGTTAAGTTAACAAATGGCAACCATCCACCTACAGATTGGTTGAGCGTTATCCGTCAGTGTACAGGCCAATTTTTTTGAGTGGGTTTGTTATTTTAAAAATATTATATAGGGATTTTCTAGGGCACTGTCATTGGCCGATTATGACATTGTTCAATCTTTGATTTCGATTTATAACTTTACGTGTTTTACAAATGAATGAAGGTGCTTGAATAGAATGATGGCTTGTGTGGAAGTATACATTTTAAATGACTACCTTAACAACCATATTTTTAAGTAGGTGATAATGTTATTTTGAAAATATATTTAAGCGCTTTCTTCCGTATTAATGTGGAAGAAAGATGTCATGGCTTTGCGAGAAAGCGTTTACTATAATTAAGTTGTAGGAAGATAAAGGAGAAGTTGATCATGAATAAAACTGATTCTAGGCGCTTTAATCTTTATAAGTTATTGATGGAAGAATTAGATTACCGGCCGGCTAATTTTTTTAGTACTAGATTATCCGTTTCTACAAAAACGATATACGATGATGTAAAGTACTTAAATGAACTAATGGATGATTCGACTTATATTGATAAAGTACCGAGAAAAGGCTTGATTCTAAAAGGAACTGAAGTTGCGATTAGGGATGCAGAGAAAAAGATCATGCAACTCATTTCTCCATCTCATTTATCTTTCTCACCTGAAGAAAGACAAAGAGAGATTGTTAAGCGACTTTTTTTAAAGAAAGAACACATGACCTATGAACAATTATCGGATGAATATGTTGTAAGTGTAAGTTCAATAAGAAAAGATATGGAAGAAATACAAGCGTTTTTTCGAGGGAAACATGTTCATTTAGTATCTGATCATTTTGGCACAAGAATCGAAGGAGAAGAAAAGGCGATTCAACATGTGTTAAAACAATATATTTTTTCGTTATTAGAGCGCGCGCCTATGGTTGATTCATCAAATCGCATGACTGTTCTAGAGCAATTAGCTAATCAATTTTTCCTTTCAGAAATTACAACATTTGTTCATGACGTATATGGAGATATTTTAGCCAAATCAGGAAGACCATTAAGCGACTATTATAAAGAATCTATTTATATAAGCCTCCTTATTTACGTACAAAGGATATATATAGGTCGTTACGTAACAAAGAAAAAAGAAATATTTATGAAAAATATGATGTATATGGAATCTTACTTTATTGCTGTTGAGATAGCAGATCTGATTAATCAACAACTCGGTTTGATTTTAGAAAAAAATGATATTGAGTTCTTGAGTGGTTTATTGTTTGCACATGACATAAAACCTGTTCCTGACATAAGAAAAGTGAGTACTGAAAACATAGAAACAATTGAGAAACTCATTAGAAAAATGAGTCAAATGTTACAGATTGATTTGTCAACAGACACACATTTATTTGATGTGCTTACTGCTCATGTGACCACAATGATTTACAGGTTGAAATTAGGGATCACATTAACTAACCCACTATTAGACAGTGTGAAAAGACAATACAGCATTCTTTTTAATATCGTTTGGTATCTGATGAATGATGTGGAGGAGACTTATGAGATTCAATTAAATGATCATGATATATCTTTTCTCACGATTCATTTTCAGGTAGCTATTGAAAAACAAATTCCGACAAATAAGATTTTGATTGTGTGTGAAAAAGCTTTAGCAACATCTGAATTGATTTTTAACAAAATCAAACATGCGTTGCCTGCAACAAGTATGATTGAAACCATTTCTTTATCTGAGTTTTATGCAAATAATTTAGATGAAGTTGATCTAATTATCTCTTCAGTACGGATTGAGGATTACGGTAAATCGGTGATTTATGTGTCTCCCTTAGTGACAGAAGTTGAGATGAGACAAATTAAGAAGAAGTATGAGGAAATGAGTCAAAGTAAGTCAGTCTTAAAAGCTAACATGATACTCAAAGAAAAACAATTTTCCAAATTCTTAACACCAGACTTTATCTTTTTACACAAAAATTTCAAAAATAAAGATCAGGTTCTTGACTTCTTTGCAAGAGAAGCATATACACGCGGATTAGTAACAAAGGATTTTAGACAATCTTTATACGAAAGAGAAGCAATGGGAGAAACAAGTTTATATACTGGTGTCGCTATACCGCACGCATCATCACATACTTTGAAAGCTTCATTTATTTCAATGATTTCATTGAATCAAAAAATTCAATGGGGAAGCAATAAAGTAAATGTAATCATTTTTATTGCGGTCACTGAAAAGGATATAACAGAAATTAAAGATGTCTTTGCAGAATTATACGCCTTAGTTGAGAAGAAAGAAAATGTCGCACAATTGGTTGAAATGACTGATGCCAGTAAATTGCTTGCATTCATAAACGAAAAAACGTGTATATAGATTGGAGTAAAACGACATGTTATTTGATAAAGAAATTATTTTATTACAAAAAGAGAAAGTGTATGACAAAGAAGAGGCGCTTGAAGAATTGGCGCAATGTTTTAAAAATGAAGGGTTAGTTACGGATGAATTCATTTCAGGTGTGTTAAATCGAGAGAAAGAGTTCCCTACTGGTTTGTATGTGAATGATGTGGGTGTAGCAATTCCTCATACGGACAGTGATAAAGTACGATCGTCTCAAATCGGCTTTATGTCATTAAAACATCCTGTTGATTTTCAAGCAATGGATGGCTCAGAGGAAATCATTCCGGTGCAGTTAATTTTTATGCTTGGTTTAAAAGAAGCGCATGAGCAACTAGATATTCTACAAAAGCTGATGGGATTAATACAGAAAAAATCGGTTCTAGATGAATTGCTTGATTGTTCTAATAAAGCGGACTATTTAAACATTATTAAAAGCGAAGAACTAATATAGAAGGAGGAATTGTTTATGTTAAATGCATTACAGTGGTTTGTAGATTTAGGGGCGACAGTGGTCTTACCTATTCTTATATTTGTATTTGGTATAGCGTTAGGAGCAAAACCAGGAAAGGCATTTATATCGGGCTTGAAAGTTGGGATTGGCTTTGTCGGACTTAACTTAGTCATTGGTTTACTCGGAAGTTCTTTAGGACCAGCCGCTCAAACGATGGTAGAAAGGTTTGGTTTAAGTTTAACAACCATTGATGTCGGTTGGCCAGCGGCAGCAGCTATCTCATATGGCACCATCTTAGGTAGCTTGTCAATCCCTGTTGGAATCGTTATCAATATTCTTTTGCTAGTTTTTGGGTTAACAAAAACATTAAACGTGGACATATGGAACTTTTGGCATGCCGCTTTTATCGCTTCACTCGTATATGTGGTAACTGGTAACTTTGCATTAGGATTATTCACGACGGCTGTGTATTTTGCAATGATAATTTTGTTAGGTGATATCATTGGGCCAATTATTAACAAGTTTTATGGTTTCCCTAATATTACATTTCCACATGGTACATCCGCACCTGGATTTATTTTTGCTGTACCTATGAATTGGATCTTTGATCGGATTCCTGGATTTAATAAATTAGAAGCAGATCCAGAAACCATCCAAAAGAAATTTGGTATTTTTGGAGATACTACCGTAATGGGACTTATTATCGGTCTAGTAATTGGTGTGTTGGCAGGTTATGATGTTGGCGGTATAGGTGAACTGGGAGTATCAACTGCAGCTGTCATGATCTTAATGCCTAGAATGGTATCTTTATTAATGGAAGGGCTTACGCCTATATCTGAGTCGGCAACAGAATTTGTTAGAAAAAGATTTCCTGGTAGAGAACTTTATATTGGTATGGACTCTGCTTTATCCGTTGGACATCCGGCTGTTTTATCGTCATCACTACTTCTTGTGCCAATTACGATTGCGTTAGCGATTTTACTTCCAGGTAATAGCACACTACCATTCGGTGACTTAGCAACTATTCCGTTTGTCGTTGCTTTAATGGCTGCAGTATTTGGTGGAAATATTATTCGAACGGTAGTTGGTGGAGGCATTTATATGGCAACTATTCTGTATGTTACATCATGGGTAGCTCCATTAGTAACTAAGTCAGCCATTGCAGCTAATTTTGATATGGCAGGTAATACTAGTATTACTGCTATGGCTGAAGGTGGCTTATGGACAACACTTATGTATGTCCTTGCGTCAGACTATTTAAGTTGGATTGGTATCGGGATCATCGGTATTGTGACGATAGCTGGCTTATATTATGTTAATAAAGTTAAACCAAAACGTTCAAATATGGAAGGAGATGCTTAAATATGAAAAAATTATTGATTATGTGTGGTACGGGTGTTGCAACATCTACAGTGGTTACAGGTAAAATTAAAGATTGGTTGAAAGAAAAAGGGTTAGATAAAGACGTGGCTCTTTATCAATCAAAAGTCGCAGATGAAATGAATAAAATCGATGATTACGATGCGATTGTTACAACAACAGTAGTGCCAGATAAAATTAAAGATAGAGTGATTAACGGTGTGCCACTATTGACTGGGATAGGTGCCGATCAAGTTTATGAAGAATTAGAGCGTCAATTAAGTTAATAAAGATTGAATCGAGATAAAGTCGTGGTTACTTTATTTCGATTCTATTTTATAGTCGGAGGGAAAGGATATGTTAGTAAGTTCAAAAGAATTATTTCAAACAGCTCAAAAAAAAGGCTTTGCCATTCCAGCAACGAATTTTGTTGATGCATTAACTGCTAAAGTTTATACAGAAACAGCTGAATCGTGTGGATTACCGCTTATTTTAGCATATGCGCAATCACATGAAGCATATTTAAGCTTAGAAGAGGCCGCATGGATGGGAAAGCACTACGCAGAAAAAGTAAATGTACCGATCGTTCTACACTTGGATCATGGTAGTGATTTTCAGTTTATTAAACGAGCGATTGATTTAGGCTTTAGTTCGGTGATGTTTGATGGTTCTTCATTACCATTTAAAGAGAATGCGCAAATGACTAGAGAAGTTGTTGATTATGCACATGCTATGGGCGTTGTTGTCGAAGGAGAAATTGGACATGTAGGATCAAATGATGTGTCTTATGAAGGAAAGAGTAATGACCGTTCATACGATACGACATTGGCTGATGCCGTTAATTTTGTCAAAGAAACCAATGTAGATTCTCTAGCTATATCGATTGGAACTGCCCATGGTAAATATACAGGCGAACCACGGATTAATTTTGATAGGTTACATGAAATTTCAAGTGATGTGACTGTACCGTTGGTTTTACATGGTGGAAGTTCTTCAGGTGATCAAAAGCTTAACCGTTGTGCAACGGAGGGTATGAGTAAGATTAATATCTTTACTGATTTTATCGTCTCAGCACATAAGAAAGCTCAAGAAAAAACGCAAGATTATTTTGAATTAAGACACAATTTGGAGGAAGGTCTTAAACAAGTGTTGGTACACTACTATGAGGTCTTCGAGACGCAGCCAGTTCAAGTGAAAGGATGATACGATGAAACGATCAACGAAAAGTCAACCGTTTTTTATGATTAACCCTAAATCCTATTTAACAGGTAAAGAGATCTTAAAGCTAGCTGTTGCGGCAGATAAATTAGCAAGTCAAGTCGATTTTGATGTTTATTTTACGGCACAATATGTAGATTTAAGACTATTGGCTGATCAAACAGAGAACCTTATTATAACCGCACAACATATGGATGGTATAGATTTAGGACGTGGGATGGGATATGTGACAGGAGATGCATTAAAAGAAGCTGGTGTCGCAGCAACAATGATTAACCATGCCGAGCATTCACTTCCTTTAAATGAGATCGTACAATCAGTTGAAAAAGCAAAAGAAAAAGGCATAACATCTATTGTTTGTGCGGATTCTGTTAAAGAAGCAAAAGCTTTGGCTATGCTAAATCCTGATATTATCTTATGTGAACCAACAGAATTAATCGGAACTGGACAAACAAGTGATGATCATTATATTCAGAAAACAAACCAAGAAATACGAGCCATTTCAACAGATGTTTTAGTCATGCAAGCTGCAGGAATTTCAACACCTGAGGACGTTTATCGCACCATCGCTGCAGGTGCAGATGGAACAGGTTGCACTAGCGGGATTGTTTTAGCTAATGACCCAATTGACATGATCGAAAATATGTTGAAAGCAGTAAAAGAAGCATACAATAACTAAAGGAAGTAGGTATAATATGTCCACTTATTATGATCAACTCATTCTTACATCAAATGGTACTCGTGTTACCTATCATAATATTACAAAGCAAATCAAAGAAATCGTTGAAAAAAGTAACATGAAGAATGGTATATGTGTTGTGTCTTCACCTCATACAACGTGTTCTGTCGTATTTGAAGAATATGTCCATGACACAGATTTTAATGGAGATGAGTATATCCAAGTTGATTTGAATAGGATTTTAAATAAACTCATTCCACGCCAATTAACAGAATCAGACTATCTATATCCAGGTAAAGAGCATGTAGAATTTCTTCATTCCTTAGACGACCCAGATTATCCAACGGATGAAGCAACAATCTTGAATGCGGATGCGCATATGCGTGCGACCCTGTTTGGGGCAAGTGAAAGCTTTGTTTTAAAAGAAAGCGAATTATTAATCGGTTCGGTTGGGTATATTTACTTTATTGATTGGGATCAAAATAGAGTGCGTGATAGAAAATGTAACATAATGATTGTCGGAGAATAATGACGCATAGATAACAAAATGAATCTAAATATTCCTCCATTTTTCATAGTATGAAACATTCTAGTAAAAAAGGTTTTCAACTATCTTTCTATGATGATGGTTGAAACCTTTTTTTATTATAATTTTATTGGGAAGGTAACAGAGCGAAAATTGAGTAGTAATAGGGTGAAATGTAGAGCCTAACTTTTGAATTAGTAAATTGATAGAAAGGTTAATGACGAGTAATTTTGTGTGAATTGCTAGTTTATTATTCTAAAAAGAGAAGGGACTCTATCACAAAATGTATGCTATTCAAGGCAATACATATAGAAAGAGACCTTCTCACAAAACGGATTACAACAACAATTTATGAACCATTAAAGAAGATTGTTTGCATTCGTTCCTTTTGAAATAAGACCCCAAACATTAGATTCTCCTGGAACATCTCCCCTTGTCCACCATTTTGCTTGATATGTTTTACCGCTGTATGTTACTTTATCTTTTCCTAGATAGGCTTTTGTTGCATCCCAAGCTGGTGCTTGTTCACCTGGATTACCTGGCTCACTTGGATTTCCTGGTTCTCCTGGCTCAACAAATCCACCATCAAAATTTGCATCGATGACTTGGTAAAAAGCGTTAGGAGTATCAGCAACTTCCCAATAAGCTAGGATAACGTGATACCCAGTACGTTGAGGGACAACACAATCGTGTGATACGTTAAAATCAGGTCGTTTTCCACCGTCATTAACAGAACAAAATAGTTCAAGATCAGATCTCTTTAATGGCTGATTAGGATCCCAATTTTCTTTCGTAATATAATAATCCCAATTTTCAGTAGCGTGTGCTGCTGTCAATTTCCAATTAAATGTGTAAGCACCACTTGACATTGGAACTTTTGCCCAACGATTTTCGCTTTGTTCATCTAGTTTTGGAAAAACGCCTCCACCACTAGCAATTTCTCCATCTGCTACACCGGCTTCTGGGAAATTCCCAGGTCCTTCAACACTTTGTGGTTCATAAGTAACTCCGCCACAATCATTGTTAATTCCTTTTTGACATAAAACAGATCTACTTTCTGGACTATTTACATAGCCATGTGCAGATACTTTCATACTAAACCCAAAGGAAAGCGCTATCATTACTGCCAAAATACTAAAGAATAGATAAATAGGTTTAAACTTCACTGTCTGTAGTTCCAACTTAATCATCCTTTCCTTTTATTTATTATATACATTTTTTGTGATTCTAGTTGATAGTTTCCCTCCCATCTAATTTCATTATAACATTATAATGTTATTTAATGTTATTTTAATTGAAGTGATTATAAATGTAAAGGGTATAAATAATTATTGTTAAAAAATGTGTGTTAGGAATAAAGTCACGTTAATTTTTAAATAGATTCAATTTATTATTTACAATATTTACAATTAAATCTACTGTATACACTATAATCTTATATAGTCAATTAGAATCAATCAATAAAAATTCAAAAATTGTTTGAAACTTTTTTAATGTGTTTTCTCACTAATATTGTAGAAGGGAGATTTGAAATGAATGATACTGAGTATAAATTAGTTAAGAAGTCGATTAAAGGAAATAAAAAAGCGTTTGAAAAATTAATGAAGCAATATTATCAACAAATTTATCGAACAGCCTTTTTATATGTGCATAGTCGCGAAGATGCATTAGATATAGTTCAAGAATCAACGTATCAAGCATTAATATCTGTCCATACACTGAGGAATCCAGAATATTTTATGACATGGTTTACCAAAATTATTATTCGTTGTGCTGCACAATTAGTTTCAAGAAGAAAAAATATTGTTCATTTAACACCGGATATTTTAGCTAGTGTAAAGTCTAATGATGATGTAAATATAGATTCATTAACTCTAATAGAATCTATAAGAAATTTGAAAGAAAACTACCAAACAACAATTATACTTTTTTATTATTATGATTACTCTATCAAAACAATTAGTGAAATAATGCAAATTCCAGAGGGAACTGTAAAGACTTATTTAAGTAGAGGTAAAGAAGAGCTGAAAAAAACTCTTAAAAGGGGGAGTAGCCATGGATAAAGAAAAAGTTAGAAGATATATTGATCAAATAGATGTGCCAAAAGAAGATGTCTTGAATGCCATTACTAAAGGGATAAAAAAGGGTAGATATACTAAAAAAAGATATTCTAAACAGAAGAAAATACTTGTATGTTGTATGACTACTGTTTTAATGTTCGGAATTATCTTTTTAATGGGTTGGGTAATCAATCCAAAGGTCAATCAAGTATTAGCTAAAGTACCTTTTATCGGAGAAATATATGAAAAATTTGACGATGAATTGGGAGTTAAGTTAGCTGAAAAAAATTTAGTAACAGAGTTAAATCAAGATATAACTAAAAATGGTGTAACCGTTGAATTGAATGATGTGTATTTCGATGGAAATATTGTCTCGATTATAGGACAGGTAAATGGGGATTTGAAAACAGAAGAAATAAGCTTTGATGTGAATTTTGAAAATAATAAAGGAGATAATGATCCATGGTTAAATGGGAAATCTATGGATATTGAACAATCAGGGGATGGATACGATTTTCAATGGCGATTGGAATACCCGCACAAAGTAATCAAAGAAAGCTTTACATTACCTATTACAATTCATGCTATTAATAATATTAAAGGAAGTTGGAATTTTAACATACCGATTACCCAAGAAGTAAATCAAGTTTTAGCGATTAACCAATTGAAGGAGTTTCCGAATGATCAAATAAAAATAAATATACATGAAATTAATCAAGCTCAAGCTTCTTCTACTATTGTGTTTGAAACTGTATCCGCTTATAAAGATGATCATATAGATTTTTATAAAGCTATAGACAATAAAGGGAATGAATTATTTAATTATGAAAATAGTACGAGAATTTCCAGTTCTAAAAGTGGAGATGGATATCACCTTACATTACGTAAAAATATGGAGAGTATAGATAAGGGGGCAGAGTCAATTACACTATACCCTTATATGGAAATTACTGAATTACCTGTTCAAAAGCTCCTCAACGTTTCAACGTTTGAAATGAAAAGTAAGCGTACAGCTTTAAGTATAAAAGTTAAAAATATAATAAAGGAAGAAAATAAAGTGATTATAGATTTTCAATTCCAAGGTTTATCGAAAAAATGGAGAGAAGATCATCACTTTAATATTTTACTCAATAATTTATCTTATAGCTTTAAATTAATTGATAATGATATTAGTAACTCTCTTGTATCAAGAAGTAAAGTGAAGATATTGGATAAGGACACCAATGATTTTCAATCTATTTTTGTCTTGGAAAACAATCAAGTAGAGAACTTCTCCTTACAAAAAACAATTTTAGAATTTGACTTTACTGGTTTTATAGACATTAAGACATTAGAACCTTTTACTTTATATTTACCTAATTAGCTAATTTAAATCATAGAATGGCGTGATATAAATTGTTTAATAGTCACATACACCGCATGATAAGAAATAAAATAAATATTACTTCTTTTGTTGTTTTGTTAATTATTCCAATGTTTGAGATAGTACAATTATTAATTTATCAAAGTAATTCAGAAGAGGTTTTTCATCCTGCTTTTGCTTTCTTTCTATCAAGTTCCAGCATAGGTCATGCCCCTCAAATATTATTAATGTGGTTTTTACCTATATATTTATTATTGATGGGTGCTGACGATGCAATTCAAGATTATAAAACAGGCTATCGAAATATTTTAATTAGTAAAGTTGGAAGAAAAACTTATTTCAAGGAAAAAATATTGACCTCTTTTATTATCTCTTCTTTAACTATGTTTATATCGTTATTTGTTAATTTTGTATTAGTATCAATTATCTTTGCTAATGGAACTTTTTCAAAAAGTCTAATGGAAATGGAGTCGAGTGGGAATCATCTTTTTTCATTTAGTATCGCCCATCCATATATCGCGATCTTTTTATTTACTATAATAAGTTCCTTCCTAGCTGGACTAGCTGGAACCTTGGGAGCAAGTACAAGTTTGTTTTTCCTTGATATGAAATATGCTTATGCTGCTGCTTTTTTTATATGGTTTTTATTGGTGTTGAATAAGCAATCATTAGTCTATCTATTCCAACCTTTTACTGAATATGGATTTGATGTTTTATTACCAATTTTTATTTTAGTAACAAGTGTTGTTATTACAATTACTATAGCAGTATTTGTTTATGAGGTAAAATACAATGAAGATTAGAAGATTGATTCTCTTTATTATAACAATTACTTTTTTTGTTATCGTATGGTTTATACAAGGATATAACCATTTTGGTCTTGAAATTCTTAAATCTGTAAACATAACGATATACGATGTAATAGTCATTATGAATAACAGTGCATTTGGATACAGTTCTATTCAGGCTTATAGTTTATTTTATACTATTCCATTCATTATCTTCTTAAGCCATTTCTTTTTACCAGAAAATATGCTGAATGTAATACGAGAATCTAAAAGGGATAAACTTTATTTTAAAAAAATAATTAAAATTACAATATCGGCAATGTTGTTTTCTTCAATTCATTCTGGAGTAAACTTACTTTTAACTAACCTTTTTTTTGATCAAAATCTACTTAGAGAAATGGATTTTACATCAGCTAGTTTCTTTAATATTTTCGGTTTGTTTTTGTTTTATACTAGTATAGGACTGCTGTTTGAAATGATGAAAGATTTAACTAACTCTGTTGGTATCTCGTTTTTTCTTACTTTTGCATTATTAGGCGGTTTATTCTTCTTTGAGAAATTGTACTTAGATCAATCATGGGGGCCGTTAAAGGATCTGGTCATTTACAACAAATTATTGGAAGAAGTGTGGATGGCTAAAGATTTATTATTTTTGTATTTAAGACAACTTCTAATTGTTATTTTCTTTTGTTTAATAGGATCTTCTATCTATAAAAGAAAGGATTTTATGTAATGAAAAGTAAAAAGTTTTTTCTTTTTGTGCTACTAACAATAATAATACAGGTTGTTTTCACTAGTAAATTTAATCTTATAAATACGCAATTTCCTTTTTTAGATGGTGTTCCTATTACATCGGCATTTCAATTAGAATATAAATATTTATTAAATTGGTATTTACCAATTGTAAGTATCAGCTTTTATTTTTCAGGATATTTAAGTAAATTAGTTGAAGCTCAGAGTATTGTTTTTTTTATTAGAAACTATAGTAAATCTCAATGGATTATTAAACAATTTCTATCTATGGTTCTTTTTCTTTTTACGTTTATTGTTTTTCAGTCTCTACTTTTTGCATTGACAACTCCCGATAATTTAGTATTTTCTTTTGGAAATCTATCGAAATCTTTTTTGATATATTTTCTCACATTAGTAACACTCTTCAGCATGCAACAATTATTAGAGTTATATATCAAACCTGAAATTGCCCACTTGACGATAAATATATACATTGTACTATCTGTTTTGTTTGCAGGGGAAATCTATCAAAATTCAACTTTTTTTAGCTATTTCTTACTTCCTAATTATGGTATGAGTTTTAAAAACGGACTAAGTCAAGTACCTGAATTCAAAATATATAGTGTTAATTATTTTAATGCCATGATAATTCTAGTTGTTATTGAGCTTATTGTAATAGGTCTTTCTGTAAGAAGAATCAAAAATATGGACTTAATGTAAAGTGAGGGAGAATAATGATTCAAATATCTAATGTTAATAAAAAAATCAAACATAATTACGTTTTAAAAGATAATTCTTTTTTGTTCGAAAAAGGTCATATTTATGGCTTGTTTGGTAAAAATGGTTCTGGCAAAACGATGTTACTTCGTACGCTAGCGGGATTAATTGTTCCTACTGAAGGAGAAGTTAGTATTGATAATCAAGTATTACATAAAGACATCTCCTTTCCACCTAGTGTTGGAATCATTATAGAAAGTATGGAGTTATTGCCTCAATATGACGCTTATACAAATTTATATATATTATCAAAAATAAAGAAAGTAGCCACAAGCAAGGACATTGAAGAGGCAATTAGAAGGGTTGGGCTAGATCTAGAATCTAAGTTAAAAGTGAAAAAATATTCTTTAGGCATGAGGCAAAGACTGAATATCGCCCAAGCTATATTCGAAAAACCTGATATCATACTTTTAGATGAACCAACAAACGCTATTGATGATAAAGGAGTAGAGTTAGTACACGATATTCTTCTAGAAGAAAAGAAACGAGGAGCTACCATAATAATAGCTAGTCATCATAAAGAAGAGATTGAACCTTTATGTGATGTTATTTTACAAATGAGGGATGGGAAGTTAATTCATGAATAGAATAAAAACAATTGTTTTCATTCTAATCGTAGTTATCTTTTTATCTGTTATCGGATACCCTTACCTTAATAACTTTATTAGTAAAGACAGTAATATGGCAAAAAAAATAAATGTAACAAAAGGTGAGTACGTTGTTGGAAAAGATATTAATCAAGGGTTATATGATATTGAAGTAATAGGTGAAGAAGTTAGATTTATGCAAAGGCAATTATCCGACAGAAGTAAAATTCTTGGAATTAAACTTAATACAGGAGAAAAGGTCATGATTGTGGGAGAAGGTAAAGTAAATATGTCTCCTGCTAGTTTTAATAAAATTAATTTGAAATCGGATAAGTATGAGATAAATCATTCAGGTTTTTATAATGTCGGTTTACAGATACCTGCGGGGAATTTTATTTTAAGTTACAGTGGAAATGTCGAAAAGGAAAAACCATTTGTTCAGGTTTTGTCTTCTAAGAGAAATATTATTAAGACATATGATTTTACAAACAAAAAAGCCTATGAAATTACTCTTAAAGAAAATGAGATTTTAGAGGTTAATAAATTTTTATTTTATGAATCTGAAAGTTTAATCATTACCTTGGAAACCAAATAAAATATCAGGGACTAGTTATGTTCTTGCCCCTGATATTTTAACTGGGTAACTAATGTCGCTGCTCGTTCCTATTGAGGAATTCTGAACGGAGACTCTTGTATGTTTTGAAACCTTCTGGCATAGTTAGTCGGTTTTAAAACATACAATAATGGTAAGAAAGTGGTCTTAGTATGGATGCTTGGTTATGTAAAGGAAATATGATTTATAATTGGAAACATAGGTTTGATCAAATAACAGATGACAATACTCCTCCTACAGATTAATTAAACATTAGCCAATTAAACGAACTAGAAGCGGTATTCATCCATCAGTTACTGGCATTCAAAAATCTTTGAAGTAATAGGTACACATTATTACGTCTAGAGGCTGAGTAGATTTACTGTTCTAGATTGTTTGATAAACGAATAATCATATTTATACTTTAATTATCATAGTAAATAACGAGGAGTGCAAATGATGATTAATGTATTTAAAAATAGAAATTTTTTAGTGTTATTTTTAGGGAGATTGGTTTCCAATGCTGGAGATAGTCTTTATGCTGTAGCAGCTATGTGGCTTGTATATGATTTAGGAGGGTCTGCTTTTTATACGGGACTAGCTGGATTCTTAACATTATTACCTCAATCACTCCAATTTTTAGCTGGTCCTCTTGTTGATCGATGGCAATTAAAATGGACACTAGTCATTTCTCAGCTTATTGAATTTCTTCTTATTATTACTATTCCTATTTGTTATTATTTAGGCTTACTGAATGTATCGGTTGTCCTTACTATTATGCCCCTTGCCACACTTGTCAATCAGGTTGCGTATCCTGCACAATCCGCAAGCCTTCCAAAAATATTAACAAAAGAAGAACTAGTTAAAGGGAATGCTGCTTTTTCCTTTGCTTACCAAGGTGTCGATTTAACTTTTAATGCTGTCGCCGGAATTCTTGTTGCAGCAGTAGGTGCTGTTTCTTTATATATTATTGATTCCATTACGTTTCTTATTGCGGCATTCCTATTTCTATTGTTGAATGTTCCAGAAAAAGAGAAAAAGCGAAACGAAAAAGCAAAAAAATCATTTAAAAAGGTAATGCGCACCTATATAAGTGAGATAAAAGAGGGTGTATCCGTCATACGCAGTAGCTTACTTGTGAAAATCATTCTTGGAAGCGTAGTAGCAAATTTTGCAGTTGGTATGACGATTGCAGTCTTACCAGTTCTAGCAGATACATTAGGTGGTTCTAATATTTACGGATATTACTTAGCAGCATTATCTGCTGGGACTTTAATCGGTGCACTTTTTGCTTCTTGGGCTGAAAGATATCGATTAGGTATATTCTCTATTGTTTCATTTGTAATAGCTTCAGTCTTATGGGTTCTTTCATCGATTGCACCGTGGACTGCTGTAAGTATTGCTTTATTCGGTATGGCTTGGATTCCAATTGGAATGACAAATGTACTTTTTGCCGCTTTACTTCAAACAACAATTCCAGAAAACTTGTTAGGTCGTGTGTTTTCTGTCTTAATGAGCATCAATACGATTGCTATGCCAATTGGATCGTTGATTGGTGGTACGCTAACTGAATGGATTGGCAGTCAAATTGTGTTTGGCTTTATCGCACTTGGCATTGCGGTCGTACCGATTTACTGGTTTTTCAACAAAAATTTGCGTAACTTACCGGCAATAAAAAATATTGACGCAGCATACATTGGCTTGAGATTATCAGATAATGTCGAATTTACAAAAAATAATTAAGATGAACTATGACTCCAATACTAGCGATTTTAGCAACATATACTCATTCGCATTACAAACTGTCTTGTTAAAAATTTTTAAAAAGGTATAGACAACTATAATATTTTATTGTAATATAAGTGTAACAAATGATTCATTCGGTCTATGTGACTGCGTTCTCATTTGATTAGAACTTTTTAACTACATATGGACTCACATGTTACTGACTTGATCAGGCATGGAGTAATAAATAGGGTGTAAACATCCTTTTATTTCTCCATGCCTTTTTTAATGTTTGTAAGTGTTTGTTCATTACACTTGATTTGAAAAGGAGTACAACATCATGCTTAAGAGCTTATTTAAAAAATCAGGGTTAGATATATATGCACCATCTAACGGAGAAATTGTGGCAATGGAAGAGGTTCCAGATCCAGTATTTGGTCAAAAAATGATGGGAGAAGGCGTGGCTGTTTTACCGGATGGAGGAGCCATAACTGCTCCTGTTGACGGGGAAATTGTCCAAGTCGCTCCGACGAAACATGCGATTGGTATCCAAACAACTGATGGGACAGAGATTTTAATTCATGTCGGTTTAGAGACTGTTTCATTAAAAGGAGAAGGATTTACTGCATTTGTCAATGAGGGCGATGAAGTTACCATTGGCCAAAAATTATTAGAAGTCGACTGGGAATACGTAAAGCAAAATGTACCAAGTATTATTACACCAATTGTAATTACAAATAGCAGTAGTGACAAAACATATCATGTTTCAGAAGAAAAAATATGTAAGCAAGGCGAAACAATTGTATTATCGGTAAAATAAGTAGCTGAATGATGAAGTGCACCTGTTTGGCTCATATAAACCAAACAGGTGACACCTTTAAGGAGGTGATAATAGCAAAAGAAGGAAAATGCACGTTGTCATAATGGTTTGAAGTCACAGACGTTCGTTAGTGAAACAGTTATAAGGCACGATTTTTCAAAATGTATTGTCCCTTGCATCCCAAAAGAAAACTGATGACTGATTAACACTATTATTCGATTATACTTTAAGAATAAAGGGATCAAAACTGCATTTGTAAGGAACAAGTTTTGTTTTGGTAGCGCTTTATAACGAAAGAAGTTTGTATTCATTTTATTTTGTAAGCTTAAACACATACTTTTATAAAGAATTAGGGAGGAATAGGCATGGTAATGAAATATCTTCAAAAACTCGGTCGATCACTAATGCTTCCAGTTTCTGTCTTGCCGGCAGCAGCGATCTTAATGGGGATCGGTTATTGGCTTGACCCTACAGGTTGGGGCTCTGGCAACGCAATAGCGGCATTTTTAATTAATGCAGGTGGGGCTATTGTTAATGGTGAAAACATGTCCATCTTGTTCGCTGTCGGGGTAGCTTTAGGGATGTCAAAGGATAAGGATGGTTCTGCAGCATTAAGTGGTTTAGTTGCTTTTCTAGTTGTAACGACCTTATTATCTACAGATACTGTCGCATTATTGCAAGGTATAGATGCTGAATCGGTTAACGCAGCATTTGGTAAAATTGAAAATCAATTTGTTGGTATTATATCAGGTATCGTCGCTTCTATTATGTATAATCGATTTAGTCATGTGAAATTGCCTGATGCATTAGCTTTCTTTAGTGGGAAGCGACTCGTTCCAATCATGACTGCCGTTTCTATGTTGGCAGTATCAGGAATTTTATTCTTTGTTTGGCCGGTTATTTATACAGGATTAGTTTCATTTGGTAAATCCATTGTTGACTTAGGTGCTACCGGTGCAGGTATATACGGTTTCTTCAACCGTTTATTAATTCCAACTGGTTTACACCACGCATTAAACTCGGTATTTTGGTTTGATGTTGCTGGTATCGATGATATTGCGAACTTCTGGTCTAGTACTGGTGAGAAAGGTATTACAGGTAGGTACCAAGCTGGTTACTTCCCAGTAATGATGTTTGGTCTTCCAGCGGCAGCACTGGCTATGTATCACACTGCAAAAACAAATAAAAAGAAAACAGCTGCATCATTATTACTAGCAGCAGGATTTGCATCGTTCTTTACAGGGGTAACGGAGCCACTAGAATTCTCATTCATGTTCTTAGCACCAGCTCTTTATGTGGTACACGCTGCGTTAACAGGTCTATCATTATTTGTAGCAGCAACGTTCGAGTGGACTGCAGGATTTGGCTTTAGTGCAGGAATGGTTGACTTTGTATTAAGTTTGCGTATACCAATAGCAAATCTTCCGTTAATGTTACTCGTCCAAGGTTTAGTTGTTGCAGTTATTTATTATGTGCTTTTCCGAATCTTAATTACGAAGTTTAACTTGAAAACTCCAGGTAGAGAAGATGACGAACTAGAACAAACAGATACAAACACTGCTAGCTCTGCAAGCGGAGACGAAATTGCTACAATGGCAAAAGAAATCTATGCTGGACTAGGTGGGGATGAAAACGTAACTTCTATTGACAACTGTATTACTAGACTTCGATTAGAAGTAAAAGATATGGATATAGTGGACCAACAGCGAATTAAACGTACTGGTGTAGCTGGCATTAATGTAGTTGGTAAAAACAGTATTCAAGTAATTGTTGGTACAAACGTTCAATTCGTTGCAGATGAAATTAACAAAATTCGTCGTGCATAAATGAATGAGTTTTTTCAAGGTGTGAAATCTATAGAGCGAATACCTTTATACAACATTCATTTGTGAAAAAATTGCATAGTATGAGGTAAACTAACTTAAAAATAGATAAATGACACCTAGAGAGTAGTTATTAATAAAATGGTTTACATGGTTAATAAAAAATAGTAAGTGTAGGACACCTTGTCAAAATGGAATATCAATTGTTCCGAGTGATAAGGTGTCTGAACTTTTTTCTGTAGCATATGTTTGCATTCATTTGTTTTTTTTGTTATTACATATCACATTTTTTATATTGTTAGCGGTAACAAATTAGTGTGATGCAAAAGAGTCAGTTCGTATAGCTGGCTCTTTCTTTAAATAACAGTAATGAATCATTAGCCTTTTTGGTAAGGAGTCGTGCAATAATACGTTTTATTTGATCTAACGATAGGTAGTTTTTAGTTGGTGAAAATGAATAAACAACAATAGAATATCTTGGCTATTTTGGCATAAATGTATTAAAATCAAGTCATAGTGATAAAATTTTTCAACATATATTTGACCTGATTGAATTAGGCTTTACATTACTTGCGAAAAAATATCGATTCCTCTTTTATCATTTTTATTGAAAGAAAATATTTTGTTTCAAGGCTCTCATTCATGAAGGAAAGATATTTTCTAGCAAATTGTAGGGAGGTTGCTTCCATGAAATTAAAGAAAATTTTAAATAATAATGCGGTTTTAGTAATAGACGGAAACGAAGAAAAAGTTGCAGTTGGAGCAGGGATTGCTTATGGAAAAAAGAAAAATGATGTGATCAACAAACAAAAAATAGAAAAATTATTTATTATGAAAGAGAATGAGAAGTTACAACAGCTCCTTAGTAGAATTTCTGAAGAGCATTTTATTATCTCGGAAGAAATCATCTCTTATGCAGAAAAGACAATTGGAATGAAATTAAGTGAGCATATTCATATTACATTAACAGACCACGTTTCTTTCTCGATCGAACGAATTCAAAACGGTATGCATTTAAAAAATAAGCTGTTAAATGAAATCAAAATTTTGTACAAGCAAGAGTTTGAAATTGGTTTGTGGGCGATAAATATGATGAAAGAAAAGCTTAACATTGAAATGCCAATTGATGAAGCCGCCTTTATTGCGTTACATATTCATACAATGAAGCTTTCAGGTGGTAATTATAAAGAAACGTTAAGGCAAACGACGATTGTAAGTGAGATGATCCAGCGCATTGTTGATTATTTAGGGTTAGAAATAAAAGAGGATGACATCTCGTATCAACGTTTGATTACACATTTGCGTTTTGTCTTGCATCGTGTGAAGCATAGCGATCAATATTCTATGGATCTAGACATGCTAACAATGATTAAACACAAATTCTCACAATCCTACCAGTGTGCTGTATCGGTTAGTAAAGCGATTTCTGCAATGTATCATATTGACTTTCCAGAATCAGAGTTAGGGTATATTGCCATTCACCTTGAACGCCTGCGAGAATAAAATCACTCTTTTATAATAGAAAAAATAAATAATACAAAATCTTGTTTACTATGAAATATCTGGTATAATGAAAAAAGAATTGTAATTTTTGTATAATTATAAAGATAGGAAGATTAATGAATGAAGCATTCAAAGCAGCGTCGTTTTAGTAAAAAAGCTTGGATTTTAACACCGATAATTATTGTTGTTGTATTAGCGTTAGGAGCAGGTGTCTATGCATGGTCTGTTTATGACAGTGTGAAGCAAACGGTAAATGAGGAAATGCATGAACCAGTGCCATCTATTAATACGAATCTAACAGAGAAAAAGATGAAATCATCTGAACAAATCAATGTGTTATTACTAGGTGTAGACGAACGAGCAAATGATAGTGGCCGTTCGGATGCGTTAATAGTAATGACCTTAAAACCAAAAGAAGATAAAATACAGTTAGTTAGTATACCGCGTGATACACGAACAATGATTGTTGGTAAAGGATATCAAGATAAAATTAATCATGCTTATGCCTTTGGTGGCGCAGATATGTCGGTAAATACAGTGAAACAATTCTTGGATATTGAATTGGATTATTTTGTTCGTATCAATATGGAAGGTTTACAAGAATTAGTTGATGCACTAGGGACGATTACCGTTCAAAACGATATTGCTTGGAATGATGGGAAGTACGACTTTACCATTGGTCCAGTGAAGATGAATGGTGAAAAGACGTTACATTATGTGCGCATGCGAAAAGATGACCCTGCTGGTGACTTTGGGCGAACAACGAGACAACGTAAAGTAATTGAAGCAATTGTAAAAGAAGGTGCGTCGTTAGATAGTGTGACAAAAATAAATCCTTTACTTAATATATTAGGAAAAAATATGACAACAAGTATGACTTTTGATAATATGAAAACATTATTTAAAGGCTACCGAAACACAGTGAAAAACATTGAAAGCTATCAAATGAAAGGGAGCGGAACAACAATTGATAGCATTTATTACTACATCGTACCACAAGAAGAAATTACGAACGTAAATAAGATGATTACAGAATAATGCGCTGAGATTTCTGTAAAAGGGCGTCTAGAAAGCAGATACTTTTAAAAAGGAATTGCTTAAAATAAGGTTCTTGAAAAATTCAGACATAATTATTTAAAAGAAAGGCAAAAATGTTGTATGGAAGCATGACTTGTTCATACAATGTTTTTGCTAATTATTTTTTATAAAGTTATAAATTTCCTTGTGCAAAATAAAAAAAAGCGTGAGAGCACTACCTTCTATATTTTTTATGATTACAAATGTGCTTTTGGTTGGTTTATATAGGATGAATATCATTACTGATAATATCAAAAGGAATTCCAATAAGGTATTATGTCCAAAACCGCCTATTAAAGCTAGAAAATGAACGAAGCATTTCTTCTCTTCAAAAAGATAAAATGTTCCACTAATGATTGTAATAAATGAAAAGGAAATAATTTTTGAAAGATCCAAATACCAATTCATAAAATAAATTACTGACAACAATGCTGATTGTCGTTATAAGTATGGCAATTGTTCTTCCCATAAGAATAGCGGTGATCATAATGGTTATGGTAAGAAGTTTAACATTTAAAATGAATATCAAAAATATTATTCCAACACTATCAATGCCGATTAACATTGATAGTGTTGCTAATTTTCTAACAGTCAACATTTACTTCCAGCTTTGGAAGTCAAATTCTATCACATCTCCATTTTTTATTTCATAATCAGCAGCCCCAACAGTAGCGTCCTTACCGTTAATCATATATATCCAAGCATAGGCTTCACCATCTTCTGCTTGGATGCCATTGATGGCCGATATAAAGCCATCATCATCCTTAATCTCAAAATTATCTTTCATAACGTCCATTAAGGTCAACCCATCTTTAACTTTCAATTCTTTTTGAGCAAGAATTTCTTGACCGTGTCCTTGTGAGATTACGATTTCTATTTGTAACTGTTGAACTTCACTTTGTTCCGTCTGTTTGTTGTTATTATCAGAATTAGTTGATTCACAGCCTAATAAAATACTTGATACTAACATAAAAGATAGAACTAAATTTAAAAATCTCATGCTATTGTATCTCCTATAGGATAAATTTTAAAAATGAGGGCGTCTCTATACAATGACGCCACTCACAGTCTATTATCGAATTGGACAAGCGCCTGTTGTGCAACCATCATTCCCAAGGTCTGCATCTTCAAGGTTGTCAGTGACTTCATATTGTTGTAGCAATTCAGCAGTAAATGGTGTCATTTTTGCTTTTTTCTCTTCAAATGCTTCTTTTGTAATTGCTTCATATGGGGTAAGTTGATAAGTTCCTCCATCTAATGCTAAGAAAGAAACGCCAACAAAGTTATCCCATCCTTGTTTAACCCTTTCTTCAGCTCTTTTCCATTCGTTAGGTTTAACAGTAATAGTATTTGATGTGTTATGTTCAGTATAGTTATTTTGGAAACTAAAGTAGTTATCGAACTGTTCATCAACTGAAATATCATCTTTTGTTTTATCTGCACCAGAAGCAACTGGGAAATCAATAACAAGCGTTTTGGCATTGGCGATTCGTTCTTCATGAGAGTCGCCTTCTGTTCCAACTTCTGGATTTACTGTCCATCCTAGATCTAAAGCAACTTTTGCAAGAGGATCCGCTTCACTTACTCTAATCCGTCTAATGTAGTAAGGAGAGTGAGACCAGTGTAACCCACTTGAAACAGGAGAGTCTGTAATTGGGTTTCGTGCGACTTGACTCAAGGTGCCTTCAGGCTTAACTGCTGTTACAAGTAATGGTGCGTTTATTCGAAGTTCTTTTGCATATTTTTCAGCTTCGCTTCTTGATGCATGATGTAATTTTCTTTGTAACTCTTCTTCTTGGGTGTCAGTATAGCCTAATAAAGCCATAGCATCTTTCCAGCCAGTTAATGACGTACCTAACAATCGATCACGCTTTTGTACTTTGTTCCATGCATCAAGTTCAAGCTCCGCTAAAGTCATTCTTAGTCCTATTCGAGCAGAATCTCTTTGTGCTTGTAACAACCCTTCTTCATCAAGTGTTCGATCTTCATTAACAAAGGCAGTTAAGTTAACCGTTGTTAAATTACAAACGTTTTTACTAAATAAAAGAATTTCAACACATGGGTTTAGTCCAATCTCTTCCATGATATATTCAAGTCTACTTCTTGTTGGGTTTTCATCTCCTAATTGTTTCAGTACACGTCTAGCACCTTCTTCAAGGTTGACGAATGCAGGCTCTCCTTCCCCTTTTAGTAATTCAAATTGTAAACTTAATCTTTCGTCGGTTGGTTTACTTGTAAAGGCAATAGAGTTATTGCTCATTCTTCGATGATCAATATTTTTTCTTGGCTCATGAACTGGATACATGTGATAGCCACCTACTTGATTTGCGAATGCGAGTGCAGTATCTTTATCATTGAAATATTTCAAATCCTTGCCGTCATCATAGGATACAGCATGTTGTTTTAGTGACATTTCTTCAAACCATTTTGGTAGCTGCACACCATTCTTAAGTAAAGCATGTTTAACCACTTCATGTTGATCAAAATGATCTTGTGACCAAAAGCCATTGATACCGTATTTAGCAAGGAGAACTTCGATGTCATCCGCATCAGATAAGAAAATTTCCGCAGTACGTCGTACCCCGCCAACAACAACGTTAGCACCAATTAAGTTTGCCATATCAAGAATATGTATTGGTCTCACTTGACCATAGCCATCTTCATCAATTTCAATTGGGGCTAAACTTTCATCAATCTTATTGCTAAGTACATTAGCAAATCCTTTGTACATCGATTTTAATGGTTCATGACCAGATGCTGTTCCTCCAAATGTTTTTAGTCTTTCTCCGTTTGGTCTAACAGAGTTATAGCTGAACTTAACTGTGTGAATATGCTTATATTCTTTCTTTGTTAGGACCTGTAAATATAATTCAAGTGATTCCACCCAACCTTCTTTAGAATCACCAATATAAATTTTAACAAAGCCATTCCCAATTTCAACAAGCTTGGAATGTTCAAGTCGCTCTTCTTTAGGAACAGGCTTATACTCAGAATGAAGCACTTTTACATTTGTTTTAATTTTTGGCATTGATTTAGCCATGTTTAATGTCGATTTAATACCGATTCCAGTTCCAACTAATAATAGATAAAATACTTCAGATAAGTCTTTCCAGTTCTTTATGTTAGTAAAGGAGCAATTAAAGTTACCGAGTGTGAATTTTTCATTTATAACATCGTTTCCACCACCAAGCCATAGGGTACGACCTGAAGGGAATTGTTTCGTTTGATAAATGTTTACAAATATACGTTCAGCTTCTTTTTGAAGTGCTCGATAGTCAGGTGCTAGTCCGATTTTCTTTAGATGATCACTCGCTAAAGTCATATTGTAATTCACTGCACGTTGAACCGTTTCATGCCAGTATTCTCTCCTGTTTTTACTTGTTTTCCATCTAGAGTAGGTTCTCGTATAGACGAAATTACCGATTTCAGTTAATGGATTTTTTGTATGATTTACTGTTTTTTCGACAAAATCGTCGGTAATGTATTCGATTAGCATATTATTTCCCCTTTTTCTCTTTTTCTATAGTTGAACGAATCACTGAAATATGATTTGAATTAACATACTATTTTATATGATAACTTTAAGTGGAAATTAAATCAATATATAGTGTTTTTTTATCGTTGTTAATTCCATATATAGATCTCAGGAGATAACTACAGAATATATATAATAGCAGATTTAAGAGAAGAAAGAAATTTTTTGTATGATGAATGATTGTAAATACAATGTGGAGTAATTTATATCGTTTTGACAATAGGAAATAGCTAATTTTGTCCAGACTAGCATCCTGGTAATGTTTTTTTAGTTGCGAAGTAATAAGTTAGGGTGTTCACTTCAGTTTAAATCTGTGTCTTCGTTGAAGTGCTTGTTGAAGAATTGAGGAGATATTTCGTTGAAACACAGGGAATGATATTTCATTTTGTTTATGACATATTCTTTTACATAGGAGTACAAGGCAACACGAAAACTTCCGTACATTTATTACTTCAAAATAAAATAGTTCGAGACGTAGGATCAGTCCTTTCACGCCATCACTTCTAAAGAAAGATGGAAGAAGATTATTATAAAGTGATGGAGTAGGGGAGACTACTGTCACATTGTTTGATATAACAGATCAAATTTATCTTGAAAAAAACAGTTTTCAGTTGTATAATATTTTTGAAAATGATTTACAAAAAATAAAAAGAGGTGAAAACATTGAGTGAAAAAAAGAAAAACAATGTATTTTTTGAACAAGCACAACGATTTGGGAAATCATTTATGTTACCGATTGCAGTGCTACCTGCTGCAGGCTTACTGCTAGGTATTGGGGGAGCTTTTAGTAATACTGCTACAATTGAGGCATATCCTTTTCTTGATGTTGCATTTTTACAAGCTATTTTCACAATTATGAGTTCTGCTGGTAGCATCATTTTTGGTAACTTACCGGTTATTTTTGCGATCGGTATTGCTATTGGATTAGCACGTTCAGATAAAGGAACTGCTGGTCTTGCTGCATTATTAGGATTCTTAGTGATGCACGCGACAATTAATGCAATGCTTATAATTACTGGACAGCTTGCAGATACAAATATTGCTGAAGTTGGACAAGGTATGGTGTTAGGCATTCAGTCATTAGAAACTGGTGTATTTGGTGGTGTTTTAGCTGGTCTTTTAGCATATATTTTGCATAATCGATATAACAAAATTGAGCTACCAAAGTTTTTAGGCTTTTTTGGTGGGTCTCGATTTATCCCGATTATATCCGCATTCACTTCCATATTCTTGGGTATCATACTATTTTATTTTTGGCCAATTGTACAATCAGGAATTTATTCTTTAGGTGGTCTTGTAGATGCAACTGGTTACGTTGGAACATTTATTTATGGATTTGTTTTAAGATTACTCGGACCATTCGGCTTACATCACATTTTCTATTTACCGTTTTGGACAACAAGTCTTGGCGGATCCATGATTGTTGATGGTTCATTAATAGAAGGAACGCAACGTATCTTTTTTGCTCAACTAGCTAGTGCTGAAACAATTGGTCAATTTTTTATTGGTACGGCAAGATTTATGTCAGGTCGACATATCACGATGATGTTTGGTTTGTTAGGTGCTTGTCTTGCAATGTATCATACGGCAAAGCCTGAAAATAAAAAGAAAGTGGCTGGCTTATTATTATCAGCTGGTATTACTTCATTCTTAACAGGCATTACAGAGCCAATTGAGTTCTCTTTCTTGTTCATTGCGCCGGTTTTATACGTTATTCACGCATTTTATGATGGTATTGCATTTATGCTTGCACACATTTTTGAAATTACAATTGGTCAAACATTCTCTGGTGGTTTTATTGATTTCATGCTGTTTGGGGTGTTACAAGGTGCAGATAAAACAAACTGGTTCATTGTTCCACTTATTGGTGTTCCTTGGTTTTTCCTTTATTACTTTACCTTTAAATTTGTTATTAAAAAATTTAATTTCAAAACTCCTGGCCGTGAAGACGAAGCAATGGAAGACTACTCCTTTACTAAAACGGAAAGAGCAGGTCTAATCATTGAAGCACTTGGTAACAAGAAAAATATTAAAGATATAGATAACTGTGCGACTCGTCTACGTGTGACCGTTCATAATGGTGAAAAGGTTGACCAAGATAAATTGAAAAAAACAGCTGCAAAGGGTGTCATTGTAAGTGGGAATGGCGTACAAGTAATATATGGCCCTGAAGTATCAGTGATCAAAAATGAGGTAGAAGAAGCGTTAGGAGATATTTAGACATGGATATTTTTAAAGTATTACACAAGAAGTTAGTCGTATCTTGTCAAGCGTTAGAGGATGAGCCATTGCACTCCTCGTTTATAATGGGAAGAATGGCTGTTGCGGCACTTCAAGGTGGAGCTTCGGGTATTAGAGCGAATTCCGTTGCTGATATAAAAGAAATTAAACAGCAAGTAGAACTTCCTATAATCGGAATAATCAAACAAGATTATCCAGACAGTGAAATTTTTATTACAGCTACACAAAAAGAAGTCAAAGCTTTATTGGATGCGCAGGCGGATATGATTGCGATGGATGCAACATTTAGAGAACGTCCAAATAATGAAACATTAAAAGATATTGTTGCATTTGTAAAGGAAAAAGCTCCTCATATTGGATTAATGGCGGATTGTTCAACAGTAGAAGAGGCAATGAAAGCGGAGCGTTTAGGCTTTGATTGTATTTCGACTACTTTAGTTGGTTATACGAAGGAAACAGAAGGGCAAAATATAGCAGATAATGATTATAAAATCTTTCGATCATTTATTGATGCCGTGTCTATTCCTGTCGTTGCAGAAGGGAAGATTGACACCCCCGAAAAATCAAAAAAAGTATTGGAATTAGGAGCAACATTTGTTGTAGTTGGAAGTGCGATTACACGACCACAATTAATTACAAAAAAATTCTCTGATGCCATACAATAATTAGCAAAAAAAATATAGAAATGAATCACTGTATTCATTTCTATATTTTTTTATATTCATCTAAAGCATGTAATGTTTCTTGATATGCTTTCATATAGGTTTGGTTTTCAGCTAATAGCATACTAAGAATATCGAGGGAATAGAGAATCGATAGTTGGCTATTCAAAAATCCTAAAGCTTGATAACGATTAATGCTAGAAGTATAAAGTGCTAAGTCAGAATTTTTTGTTAAAGGTGTTTCGGAGTAATTAGTGATCGAAATGATGTTCGCTTTCCTCCTCTTTGCTAATTCAATTGCTTCAAGGATTTCTTTTGTTTGTCCAGAGCTGGAAATGGCTATAACGACATCTTTTTCTGTAAGAATCGATGATGCAATGATCATTGAATGAGAATCACCATAAGCATTAATATGTAATCCCATCCGACTAAGACGAAATTTTAGTTCTTCTCCAGATAACCCTGAACTACCGAGGCCAAATACATGGATTTTATTCGCTTTAAGAATCCAGTTACATGCCTCTTGATAGGTCTCCATTTTGGTTAACGAATTTGTCGATTGAATAACCGATTCGTAAATTGAATTGACGCTACTAATTGCATTATGCGTTGTAGTTGTCTCTTTTACCGCATCTCTCAGAAGTATTTTGAACTCTACAAAATTAGCTGCACCAATTTTTTTGCAAAAACGCGTTACAGCAGCGTCTGATACTTCGATTTGTTTGGCTAATTCTTTAATATGTATATTGAGTAATTCTTGATTATGTGTGATGACATAATTAGCAATTTTTTTTTCTGTTTTACTTAATGTATGATATTTCAATTGGATCTTATCTAGGATTGTTTGCATAAATTAATCCCCCAAGCACATTTATTACTTCCATTATACGTGGAATGTTTAGTACTTGTCACCTACCTGTCGTACAAAACGGGACAAAGGAATCAAACTCCCTTGTCCCATTTTAAATGTAAATTTACAAAGAGTGACGTTTTATGCGATAGATTTGCATGCCTCTTCACATTTAAAGCAAGCATCTGCGCATTTTTTACAGTGATCATGTTCGTGTTTATTGCATTCTAGACCACAATCATGGCAAATTTTCGCACATACTGCTGCTAGCTCTTTAATATATGGAGAGTTTCTTGTAATCGCTGCTTCCAAATACCCACAAATGTCGGCACATTCTCGGTCTAGTCGAATGCATGGCGCCATCATTTCTACATTATCTTCTTGTAAACAAGCATCAAAACAGTGGTTGCACGCTACGATACATTCATGAAGTAGTGCCAACAATTTTTGGTGATTTTCATGACTCATAACAAACAGCTCCTTAAAAAATATTGTAATGATACTTTTCCCATAATGTAATTTTATAAACACAAAAATGGGGCAGTGGAGTCTGCCCCTAATACCCTATTATTTAAATAAATCTACTAGTTTGTCCCAAAAGCTTTTTTGTTCTTCTTTCTGCTCGGTTTTTTCCGTCTCTTTTCCCATTTTTTGTTGTTCAATGCTTTCTGTTCGGATAACAAATTGCACCCGTTCAACATTTGTGTTTTTTGTTGAAACGAAAGATACTGGGTCATAGTCAGATTTATCATATTGCTCTAACATAGCATTTATTTCATTTTTTATTTCGTTAGGTAATTGAGCTGTAGATGTTTCTAATGCTTCTGTTCCGTCATCAAGCTTATTAGCACCTGTAGCTAACTCATCTGTTCCATTCGCTACTTCGTCAATACCTTTATCAACATTATTGTATGACGTGGCTATTTGATCGATTCCATCCGTATATTCAACCAAACCAGTATGGAAATCATCATAGCTCGATGTTAATTGGTTTAATCCCTGTTCAAGCTCCGTAAAGGAATCACCAATATCGATGGATTCAAGTGTTGTTCCTAATTCGCTAGCAATCTTTGATAAATTGCCACCCAATACTGTTAGTGGACTATCAGCTTGCTCTAAACTTGAGCCGATTTGTTCAAAGCTAGGCTTCAAATCTTGCATGTAGGCTCCTTTTACTTGAATCGCTGCTTGATAAGTCGTCATCATTTCTTTTGCAACTTTTTTATTCAGATCATCATCAGAAAAAGAATTAACTACAGCTTGCATTTCCGCTATCTTTTTTTGCAGTTCTTCTTCAGACTCGGGAGTACTTGGTAAAGATTGCATTACTTGATCTAGCCCTTGAGTTACTTCAGTATATCCGTTACTCAACTCTGTCAATTGGTTGGCAGCATTTTCTAATCCATTAGCCATTTCGTTTAATCCTTGCTGTAATGTTCCTAATTGGCTGAAATCAGGGGTTGCTACACCATCTTCAACTGATTGATTCATTTTATTCAATGATTGACTAATCGTATTCGATGCTTGGATTAAGGATTCAGATGAATTAGCTGCTTTAGTAGCCGCACGTTGAAATGAAGTAGAGCCACTGTTTAAGTCACTTGCACCGTTACTTAAATCAGAAATACCGTTACTTAATTCGCTTACCCCACTGTTTATTTCTTTAATCGCATCATGCAAACTTTGAAAATCGCTTGTTAGTGCTTTTGTATCTGGTGCTTCAATTGGCATTGACGAAGGTAATGCCGCAATCTCAAATCCTTTCATTTCAAAATTCGTTACATCTGCTTCAAGCGTAAGATCACTATTTTTTTCAGGCATAACTGTCCAATTTATTACTAAATCTTCACCAGCATTCGCAATTGTCCCTTCTGTTGCTTGCACGTGTTTAAATACTTCTGATCCTGCAGTCATTGAAATTTGTAATAAATAGTTTTCAAAAAAAGTCTTGTTTATTGCTTCGTTTTTGCTTGTTTTAATTTTTACTTTTAAATGACCAGATTTACCAGCTAATTGATTGGGGTTTATTTTTTGACCATCTAACCGATAGTCGATTTGAACATGCCAAGGAAGTGCTTGATCCTTCATATTTCCTTGGTAATAAAATTCACCTTCTTCGGACGCTTTTATGGCTATTGTCTGTTTGTTTTGGTCAATTGGTGTGACAGTTGTTAAATTTTTAACACTTGTATAATTACCATGATCGGTTATCTGACCTGGCTTTGTTATATCTAAAATATTGACAACATAAATATCTTGTAATAGCCCCTCTGCTCCGAGTGTAGCATAGACCACTTCTTCCTTAGATTTTACTTCGCCATCATCGTTTTTGGCATGGATCAATGTGGTAGGAAAGACTAATATTAGGATCATCGTTAACACAAATAGTTTTCTTCTTCTCATTATTATTTCTCCTTTAAAAAGTTTGCTTTCCAAGTTGTTTTTTGAATCACTTTGTCAAACGTATATAACATAGCTGGCAAGAAAAACACAACTAGAATAAATGCTAATAATGCTCCTCTGCCAAGTAATAATCCAATAGAAGATACAATTGGATTAGAAGAGGTCCATGCTAAAATAAAGCCAACAGTAGATAAAATAGAAGCAGAAATAGATATAGAAAATATTTTCTGGTTAATTGTGTGCTTTATTGCTTCGAATGCAGGCATTTCTTTTCGGTTCTCTGTGTAATTTTCAGAGAGTAAAATAGCATAGTCTACTGTTGCAGCAAGTTGGACCGTACTTACGATTAAATAGCCAACGTAAACGAGTGGCGTTTCAGTGAAATAAGGAATCGATAAGTTTACCCAAACCGCAGTCTGAATCGTTACTAGTAAAATAATTGGTAATGTGATTGATCGAAATGTGATCAGTAGTACAATTGCAATAGCTACTATTGTCATAATATTTACAATTTTATTATCTTTCGTAACAATATTTTTTATATCATATAAGGTAACACTTTCTCCTAATACATGTGTTTCTCCATTATAGTAATGATCGATTGTCTCATGAATGGAATCAATTAGGGAGAAGGTAGCGTCTCCTTCTTTATCTGTATTTGTATACAAAATCATTCGAGCGTAATTGTTAGAGTAAAATTGATCGGTGACATCGTCAGATAAATAATCTGATGGAATGACAGATCCTACAGTATTTGGATAAGAAATAATACTTGTGATATGCTCCAGCTCTTTTAATTGGTTACTAAGTGCTGTTTCTTTACCAACATCACCTTTTGGTACAAGGACGACCATTGGTGTTGATTTTCCAAACGATTCTTCAATGGTAATCGTATCTCTACCAGACCTTGTATCATCGGGAAGTTCCCCTGTTCCATAGATAAAGTTTGTTTGACTTTGTGCGAGAAATCCAGGAACTAGAATGATGAAAACAAGGATAAGGCTTGGGATACGGAATTTCATGACGACATGACCAATGCGCTTAATTGGCGGCAATAGATTTTTGTGTTGTGTGCGGTCAATCCATTTATAGAACCATAATGTCAATGCAGGTAGGAAAACGACAACACTAATAAAGCTAAGTAAGATACCTTTTACTAAGTTAAGCCCTAAATCTGCACCAATTTCAAAATCCATTAATGTCAATGCTGTAAAACCAAAGAAGGTTGTAGCTGCACTTGCCACAATAGCTGGAAAAGATTGTTTCATTGCTTTGCGCATTGCTTCTTCAATATCTATTGTCTGTTGTCTATGATATTGAAAGCTGTGTAATAAGAAAATCGCATAATCAAGTGAAACAGCAAGTTGAAGAATTGGACTTACAGATTGTGTAACAAATGATACTTCACCAAGAAAAAGATTTGTACCTAAATTAATTAAAATAGAGATACCAATTGCAGTTAAGAAAAATATTGGCTCTAACCAAGAACTAGTAGATAATACTAAGATAATGATTACAATTGGCACAAGTAATAGCGTAGCATTAAGTGATTCAGCGCCAGTCATTTTTTGTGCAAACGCCATATCGACTGCTTCACCAGACATGGCATTTTCCTCTCCTATTAATTCATAAATCGAATTAGTTACTTCAACTTCATCACCTTCAGCAATGGTTAAAGAGAATAAGGCGGATTGGTCTTTATAATAATTATTAACCGTGTCTTTATCTGCTATTTCAATCGGCATTTTTATATCAATCGCATCATCTAACCACATGACATTCGATACACCGTTTATTGTAGTTAAATCTTGCTTGTATTGAAGTGCCTCTTGTATGGTAACATCTTTCACCATTACACGAGCGTTTGTTACCGATTCAGAAAATTCATCCTCCAACACGTTCATTGCCTCAACAGACGGTGCATTTTCGGGTAAATAATCCACCATATCGTAATTGACAGTTACAAAAGATTGCATAAAAGCGCTGATAAGTGCAATCGTGAAAAATAGAATCACAATCGGTTTTTTATATTTAATTAGCAGTGTGGAAAAATTTATTTTAATCATCCCTCTCTTGCAACGTTATTACTGTACTATTATAATAACGCTGTGTTGGATAATCAACAAACAGTTTAATTAAAAACGTACATTTCCCAACATCAAATCTATAAAATGTTGGGAAAAAAAGAGGGGAATAGAAAATGAGTCATAAGTTGGATAGACGAAAAAAATATACACGCATGGTTTTAAGGCAAAGTTTAATGGAGATATTGAAACAAAAACCAATCAATTCCATTACAATTAAAGAAATTTGTGAAAAGGCAGATATTAATCGTTCTACATTTTATACACATTACGCTAGTCAATATGACTTACTTCATCAGATTGAAGAAGAAATTATTAAAGATATGAATGAAACGTTAGCTAGTTATAATTATAGTAAAGAAGATGAAGGGCTTGAGATGACAACAAAACTGTTGGAATATGTCGTTGAAAATAAAGAAATGTGTGAAACATTACTTAGTGCGCATGGAGATGTTACATTTAAAAAACGAATAATAAAACATGCGCTAGAGCATACTGTTCATAATCTAGTTCAAGAAAATCAAGTCGATAAGGAACTAACTGAATATATTAGCTTATTCTATGTAAGCGGCAGTATGCAAGTTATAGAGACATGGTTGAAAAATGGAATGGACAAAACGCCAAAAGCAATGGCGCAAATGATTACTGACCTGGCGAATAAAGGGATTAGTGGATTGTAAAAAAGAGGTGGGCATGATTCTTCGATTCATGAAAGTATTTTCAATAAAAATATAGAGTTTGATACTTTTAACACTTTTTAATGAAAGTATATACAAACTAAATAGACTGCTTTTATAATGAACGTATTAAATCTCGTATATAAGTTTTGAGCGCTCTCTTGTATGCGTTTTAATAAATGGATCACCAAGGAGGATACAGACAATGACAAAGAAGAAAATAGTCGGTGTGACAGCGTGTTCAGCTGGTATTGCACATACGTATATGGCTGCTGAATCGTTAGAAAAAGCTGGCAAAGAAAAAGGGTATGAAATAAAAATTGAAACACAAGGTTCAATAGGTGTTGAGAACGCATTAACACAAGAAGAAATTGAACAAGCAGATGTAGTTATCTTAGCAGTAGAAATTAATATTGATATGTCCCGCTTTTTTGGGAAAAGAGTATTGCGAGTTAGGGCAGGCGAAGCAATGAAAAATGCCCATGGAGTGATTGAAACAGCTTTAGAAAAAGCTGAACCATATGGTGAAAAAGGAACAAAAGCTGGCGGAGTTAAAATGGGTAAAACGGAAGAAGGCGGTTTCTTCCAACATATTATGGCTGGTATCTCGTATATGATTCCGATGGTTATTGCTTCTGGACTTATTTTAGCTATTGCAAACGTTGCTGCTTTCCAACGTGACGAGGCAGGAAGAATTGTAAATTGGGGATTTGACCAATCAACTATATTCGGTGAATTAATGTCAAACTTATTTAGTGTTGGACAAGTCGGTTTTATGCTAATGATTCCGCTGTTTGCTGGTTTTGTAGCAAACTCGATCGCTGGTAAACCGGCTATAGCAGCTGCGATGATTGGTGCGTATATTGCAAACAATGCTGAAATGCTTGGAGCAGAAGCTGGTGGTGGCTTTTTAGCTGCTATCTTAGTTGCCTTTCTAACAGGTTATCTTGTTAAATTATTGAAAAAAATTCCTTATCCAAAATTGATTCAACCAATTGTTCCAATTATGTTGATTCCATTTGTTAGTACATTAGTTATTGCTATTGTTGTTATGTATGTGTTAGGAAATCCAATTGCAGGTTTAATGAGTTCACTATATGAGGGGCTAACTGTTTTAAGTGAAAATTACGCAGCAGCACCAGTGATTATTGGTGTAGTGATTGGTGCAATGGTTGGTTTTGACCTAGGTGGGCCAGTTAATAAGACAGCACTAGTGTTTGGTACAGCTGTGTTTACAGACACCGTTGCTAAATATGGTATTGAAGGAGCAAACTTTGTTCCACAAACAGCGACACAAGCAGCTATTTCAGTAGCACCACTTGGTATTTGGCTAGCTTCGATTTTGTTTAAAAAGAAATTCTCAACGACAGAAAAAGTATCTGCCAATAGTGCTTTTGGTATGGGGATTGTTGGTGTGACAGAAGGTGCAATACCATTTGCCGCACAAGATCCGGTTCGTATGATTCCAGCTTTTGTTGTAGGATCAGCGGTTGCGGGTGGTTTAGCTACCGGTTTAGGTGCTAAGTTTTACGGTGGTATTGGTTCTCCACTTGGTACATTTATCGGGTATATTGAACAACCGATTCCATTTGTCACTTGGATATTTAGTGTAATGACAGGTGTCTTAGTAACCGCTTTAATTATCGGGTTTACAAAAAAAAGGGTGGATTAAAATGATGGATGATATGTTTAGTCTAGATAATATTACGTTCGATTCGAATGCGACAACGAAAGACGAGGCATTAAAGTTTATTGGTACATTTGCTCATGAACAAAATATTGTTAAATCGGAGAAAGCTTTTTATAAAGGATTGAAAAAGCGAGAAAAAGAAGTAACAACTGGATTTAAGGACGGTATTGCTATACCTCATTGTAAAAATAAGACGGTTATCAAACCTTCAATCATGGTTATAAAGTTTAATCATCCGATTGAATGGGAATCAATGGATGACAAATCTGTTAGCTTAGCTTTTTCATTAGCTATTCCAGAAGGTGAGAATCAACAACATTTGAAAGTGTTAAGCAATATTTCTAGAGCATTGATTGATGATGTGTTCACGAGGGCAATTTTAAAGACGACTGATAAAGAAGAAATGTATAAGCTGATCAAAGATAAATTAATGACGGAAGACAATTAACAAACAGTGTTAGGTAGGGTTGCGAAATGGAGAAGAAAATTCATGTTATTGCCCATACACATTGGGACTACGAATGGTATTTCACTAGTAATGAGTCGTTCATTCAACTCTGTTACCATGTTGATGAAGTAATAGAAGCTCTTGAAAAAGGGATTGTCGATTGCTATATGTTAGATGGACAATTAAGTATTGTAGAAGATTATTTAGAAGCAAATCCAGATAAAAAAGAGCGATTAGTGAAATTGGTGGAAGATGGAAAGCTTAAGATAGGGCCGTGGTATACACAAACTGATCAGCTTATAATCCGAGGTGAATCCATCGTTCGTAACCTTGAGTTGGGAATCAAGTTAGGTCATTCGCTTGGTGGAGCAGATATGCTCGGCTATATCCCAGATGCTTTTGGTCAATCGATTGATATGCCGAAAATCTTTTCTGAAATGGGTATAGACAAGGCTGTTTTTTGGCGTGGACTTTCCAGTGATGTGTTAGATCAACGTGAATTTTATTGGAAATCAGAAGATCAAAGTCAAGTCATTGCTTATAATATTAAAGATGGCTATTTTGTTGGAGTGCAGTTAATTGAATCCGACGATGCACAATCTTTAGTGGAACAAATTAGCAAAGATACTGTATCGTCACATATTGCACTACCTGTAGGTGGCGACCAACGGTATGTCGATTATAACTTAAAAGATCGAATCGAAAAATATAATAAACAATTAGATAATGAAAGCCTTGTAGTTAGTAATTATGATCAGTTATTTGATCAAATAAAACAAGAAGGGCTTCCATTGCCCACTGTACAAGGAGAATTACTAGCTGGTGAAGTTTCTAAAATTCATCGTTCGATATATTCTTCTAGATATGATCACAAGTATCTGAATGACAAAATAGAAAGAAGATTGATCTATCAGGTTGAGCCATTAATGGCCTTGGCAAATAAGATTGGTATTTCCTACAAACAAGAATTACTCGATAAAGTATGGAAGTTAACATTACGAAATCATGCGCATGATAGTGCTGGTGGTTGTAATAGTGATAAAACAAACCGTTCCATTTTAAATCGTTTCATTGAAGCAGATGAACTTTCTTACTCTATTGTAGATTATTTAACACGTAAGATAAGTGAGTCGAGAGCAGAGTTGAAAGATAATCAGATCACAATTTTTAATACGCTACCGATGAAACGGAAGCAGATAATGAAATTAAATGTGACAACAGCCGAGCAAGATTTTGTAATCTACCATGATGGTGTGAAAATAGCTTATCAAATCATTCATGTTGAAAAGAAAACAAACGATCCGATTAGAAAAGTAAAAGACCCAAATCCTGAAGCATATTACTTTGAAACAACGATTGCTTTACCTATAGAAATGAAAGCAATGGGCTATGAAGTGATAACGGTTGTGGAAGGTAAAGAGCATGAAATTGATAGCCTAGCGAACAAAGCAAATGATCCTATTACAACAGAGCATGTAATAGAGAATGTGTTTTATAAAGTCGCATATCAATCTGGAAAAATCAATGTATATGATAAAAAGAAAGATACCTATCATGAGAATTTCTTAATGATTGAAGATGCAGGTGATGATGGGGATAACTATGATTATTCACCACCAATGAAAGATGATGTAGTCACATATGACTTCTCTGATGCAAAGCTTACTACTATTCAAGGGACGTATACTAGCTCCATTGAATTGACAGGTGAATGGAAAGCAGCAGCTAATTTAAAAGAGAGAGAATTAGGAGAAAGAAGCAAATATATTCCATATGTTTGTCGACTATCATTAAATAAAGATAATCAAATGATAGATATGCATTTAACCATTGATAATCAAACGATGGAGCATCGGATGCGATTGATTCTTAATAGTAGTATACACACATCAGAGAGTGTTGCAGATACACCATTCGGTACGATTGCAAGAAAAACAGTAGATCCAAATATGGATAAATGGAGAGAAAAAGGCTGGAAGGAAGAACCGACAACGATCTATCCAATGCTTAACTTTGTTAATATTCATGATGACAATAGTAGCCTTACTGCTTTCTCTAAAGGGGTAAAGGAATACCAAATTTTAAATCATAATAGTATTGCATTAACATTGTTTCGATCCGTTGGATATCTTGGAAAACCAGACTTATTGAGACGACCGGGTGTAGCATCTGGAAATCAATTTCGTTACATTGAAACACCAAATAGTCAATTGCAGAAAAAATTAACATTTAAATGTTCGTTTATACTTGAACGTACATTCGATCCAGTTGATACATTTAGTAGGTGGCAAAGACATGCTATATCTTTACCATATTATCAGCAACAATCACTTAATCAATTTACAACGACATTAAAATATTTTGTCACACATCCTTTACCTTTTGATGTACCAAATGCATTGTCTTGGTTTGATGCTAGTGATTTACATGTTGTGTTTAGTAGTTTTAAGAAAGCGATGGATGGTAACGGTTATATTATTCGTTTTTTCAATCCAAATAGCTCAGCTATAAAGGATAGTGGTAAAGTGACATTCCATGATGAAGTAAAAGCATGTAAATTGGTTTCTATGGCAGAAAAAGAAATACAGCAAGTGGAATTAAACAGTAATGCTATTACATTAGGTGCTTTTAAACCTAAAGAAATAAAGACGGTTCATATTCAATTTTAGTAAGTTTAAGTTCTCCCCTCAATCAGTTATAATAAATAGTATCTTTACTATCTATTTTGAGGGGGGGATGATAATGAAAAGTAATTTGTTTTTTTTAATAGAAACATCAAAGATAGCGTTTACACACGTGGATGAGCGAATTTCTAATTTTTTTCTTGAGAAAAATCCACCATTAAAACAGTCAGTCTTAGCGAAGCAAATTAATGTATCTACTGCATCAATCACAAGGTTTTGTAAAAAGGTTGGTTTTGAAAATTACAAAGAGTTTATTTATCAGTACAAGCAAGCGCTTGAAGAGTATACAGATAATAAAAGCAACGTGACAAACAACCTTCAATTTCAATATCTTGAATTAATTAAGAAAATTAATGAGAAAGTCGATAATGATAGTATTAAAAGTGTATGTGAATATATTTATGATCATAAAATCATTCATGTATATGGATTAGGTTTAAGCGCAATAGCCGGAGAAGATTTAAAATTTCGTTTTACCCGTTTGGGAAAATATGTTGAAATCGTTCGTGATTATGATTCAATAGAAATGGTTTCTTCTCTGATGAATAAAAATAACTTATTATTTTATTTAACATTACGAGGAGAAAACAAAAACATTATTCCTGTCATTAAAAAGGTAAAAGAAAAGGGAACAAAGGTTGTTGTTGTGACTTCCAACCAATCAGAAGAAATAGCAGCATTGGCTGATTATCGTTTATTGACTTCAGATTTGAAAAATGCAGGAAATATTGGACAATTATCTGGTCAGATTCCTTTACTTGTTATTATTGACCTCATTTATTCCCAATATATTAATATGTACCGTGAAAACATAAATAAATGGATAGGCACAGAATATGCCTTTTTACATCGAAAGCCAAAAAATGGGACAGAGGGTCAGTACCCTCGTTCATAGAAATGGGGCGAAGGGTTCTAGCCCTCTGTCCCGCTAAAATAGAAAAGGAAGGTGTCATGATTGCAAAAATACGTTTTTCCTGAAGGTTTTTTATGGGGAGCTGCAGCCTCTGCTACACAGACAGAAGGTGCTGCTAATGAAGGTGGTAAAGGAAAAAATATATGGGATCATTGGTATGAAATAGAACCTGATCGTTTTTATCAAGATGTCGGTCCATCCGAAACATCTGATTTTTATCACCATTACAAGGAAGATATTAAGCGAATGAAGGATATCAATATGAATTCCTTCCGAACATCCATTTCTTGGTCTCGTTTGTTACCAGATGGAGTAAATATAAATCAAGAAGCTGTTGATTTTTACAATCAAGTCATTGATGAGCTTTTAAAAAATGACGTGACACCAATTATTAATTTATATCACTTTGATATGCCTTTTCATTTACAGGAGATAGAAGGATGGGAGAACAGAGAAGTAGTTGAATCATTTGCTTATTATGCAAAAACTGCTTTTCATTTGTTCGGTGACAGAGTTAAACGTTGGACAACGTTTAATGAACCGATTGTCCCTGTGGAAATGGGTTATTTGAATGATTTCCATTATCCCTGTGTCGTTGATATGAAGCGTGCAGTAACTGTTGCGTACCATACCATGTTAGCTAGTGCAATGGCAATTGGTGAATATCGTAACATGAATCAAGATGGAGAGATAGGAATTATTTTAAATCTCACGCCTTCGTATCCGCGCAGTCAAGACGAAGCAGATTTAAAGGCGGCAGAAATTGCTGATTTGTTTTTTAATCGAAGCTTCCTAGACCCATCTGTTTTAGGTGAATATCCTGTTGAATTAATACAATTATTGAAGGAACATGATCTGTTGCCACAAACGTTCGATGGTGATCATGCGCTTATTAAAGAAAATATTGTTGACTTTCTAGGAGTTAATTATTATCAACCAAGAAGAGTCAAAAAGAAAGAAACCCCAGTGGATGATAGTCATGGCATACTACCAACGCATTTCTTTGACTCGTATATTTGGCCTGAGCGAAGAATGAATCCACATCGAGGTTGGGAAATTTATGAAAAAGGTGTATATGATATTGCGATAAATATTAGAGATAACTATAACAATATTCCATGGTATGTAGCTGAAAATGGCATGGGTGTATCTGATGAGGAACGTTTCATGGACGATTCTAATATGATACAAGATGATTATCGGATTGAGTTTTATCAAGAGCATTTGAAATGGCTCCATAAAGGAATAGAAGAAGGATCAAATTGTTTTGGTTATCATGTATGGACATTTATGGACAACTGGTCTTGGTTAAATGCTTACAAAAATAGATACGGTTTTTATCGTGTTGATATCAATAATCAAAAACGATATTTGAAAAAAAGTGGTTATTGGTTTAAAGAAGTTGTTGAAAGAAATGGTTTATAAAATGGGACAGGGGATCAGCCCCCTTGTCCCATTTTCACACCCGAATTTTTAGAAAAAGGTCGTGATCATAATGGCTGTTATTTTTGCTGTTGATTTAGGTGGAACACATGTTAAATCTGCGATTATCGATAAGCAATGTCAGTTGTACGAGAAAGATAAAACGAAAACACCGGATAGTTTAGAGGACTTGACAAGTTATATACGTGAAAAGGTTAGGCGCTATGCAGCATATGAAATAGAGGGAATTGCAATTAGTTCACCAGGTGCTGTGACTGAAGCTGGTGTTATTCTAGGAGCAAGCGCAATTCCTTATATACATGGACCGAATATCAAAGAACATTTTGAAAAAGAAATAAGTTTACCTGTTCAAATAGAGAATGATGCGAATTGTTCTGCTCTTGCGGAACTTTGGAAAGGTGAAGCAGAAGGTAAGAAGAATGTTGCGGTTGTTGTAATTGGAACTGGAGTAGGTGGAGCGTTGATTAAAGATGGTTCTATTCATAAAGGCATTCACTTACATGCTGGTGAATTTGGCTATATGATTTTAAATCCTGCTAATTTAGGATCAGGTCAGAATACGTTTAGTGAGTTGGCCTCCACATCGTCCATTATTCGACGGGCAGCAGCCTATAAAAATGTTGATCGATCGACATTAACAGGTGAAAAGGTATTTCAGCTTGCAGAAGCGGGAGATGAAGCATGTATTCGAGCAATAGATGAATTTTATCACATGCTTGCAATTGGTTTGTATAATATTCAATATGCTTATGACCCAGAGTTGATCTTAATTGGTGGTGGCATAAGTAATAGAGAAGATATTTTAAAAGGGATAGATGAAAAGTTAGCTAAAGTTGTAAAACAGATAAAGATAGCAACTGTTACTCCTGAAGTAGACAGGTGTCAATTCTCTTCAGACGCCAACTTAATCGGTGCAGTATACCACTATTTATATCAATAGACGGGACAAGGGTTTGAACCGCCCTCTGTCCCGCTTTCTTTTTCTCTACTTGGTCCTCTCGGCTACGCCTTGAATAGAACGCTCATAGTGACAAGGAAAGCTCCTTATATGATTTATTGATTGACAAAAGTGTGGCTTTTGTATTTTAATTAATAATGCATTGCTATTAATTTTGCTTCTGTTTTTCTCAAATATTCCATTCTACTCTATAATATACTCTTTCCTTTTTAAAATTTTCAACAATGACGCAACAATTTAACAGTTATAGGCATCAGTGTATGCGATGTAGGGAGGAACGAAAATGAAACTAACATTAAAAATAGTTATAGGGCTCATTTTAGGTGCGGTGGTAGGTTTAGCATTGCATTTTTATGCGCCAGCTATATTTGATCCACTAGATTCCTATTTTTTTAGTCCATTAGGAACGATATTTCTAAATTTAATTAAAATGCTAGTTGTACCTATTGTTTTTCTTTCGATCACTTTAGGAACCGCTTCTATCGGAGACCCAAAAAAGTTAGGACGTATTGGGGGAAAAGCACTATTGTTTTTCCTCGTAACAACAACGATTGCGATTACGATTGCGATGGGAATGGCTATGATACTTCAGCCAGGCAGTGTTGGGATTGAGACAGCTCAGGCTTCGTATGAAACAAAAGAAGCACCAACAGTTATAGAAACATTTACTAGTATTATTCCTACCAATCCGATTCAAGCAATGGTAGAAGGAAATATGTTGCAAATTATCACTTTTGCGATTTTTGTTGGTTTTGCATTAGCTATGTTAGGAAAAAAAACAGAAGCTATCTACCGACTACTAGAACAAGGTAACGAAATTATGATGTTTCTAGTTAATGTTGTCATGACATTTGCACCATATGGGGCGTTTGGATTATTGGCTTCAGCGATGGGATCTTTAGGATTAAGTGGTGCAAAAGCAATGTTATTATATATGATTACAGTTTTTTCAGTATTAATCATTCACGCTGTGTTCACGTACGGATCGGCTGTAGCTCTGATTGCTAAACGTAACCCGATCCATTTCTTTAAAGCATTCATTCCAGCTATGACAGTTGGGTTTAGTACATCAAGCAGTAGTTCAACATTACCAATTTCTATGAAGGTTGCACAAGAAGAATTAAATGTTCCAAAATCAATTAGTAGTTTTGTTCAACCTTTAGGTGCAACAATTAATATGGATGGGACTGCGATTATGCAAGGGGTAGCAACGATATTTATTGCTCAAGTTTATCAAACAGACTTGTCTTTTGCTCAATTAGCTATGGTTGTTTTAACCGCTGTCCTTGCTAGTATTGGTACAGCAGGAGTCCCTGGTGTTGGACTAGTTATGTTAGCAATGGTATTGAATCAAGTATCGTTGCCAGTGGAAGGTATTGCATTAATAATTGGAATTGACCGTATATTAGATATGACGAGAACAGCAGTTAATATAACCGGCGATGCAGCATGTGCCGTTATTATAGCTGAAACAGAAAAGAACAAATAGGAGAAATGGGACAGGGGATCTTTCAGAGCCTCTGTCCCATTTTTAAATAAAATAGTGAAAAAGTAACATATATTGTTGGATTTTGTGATGAAATAGAACTATAATGATAAAGGAGAACAATACTATCTTACTGAACAAAGGCAAACTTATTGAAAGATAAGGACGCAAAGTTACAGGCCTAAATAAAAATGGCGGCTGAGCTACCAATGAGATAACTAGCAAAAAGGTTATTTCTATAAGAAATAACCTTTTTGCTAGTTATAGTATTTATATTAAAGGTCGGGATGCTTATGTTATTTTCAAAACCAAAAATAATTACGTCAATATTAATTCTAACTGTTTTATATTTTGTCTTTCTATTATTTATTCAAGATATGGAAGGGATACATACGTTTGTAAATATTTGTGTATCTATTGTGGTTAGTCTAGTTGGATTTAAATGGGTGTGTCAAGCTAGCTTGATAACAAAAGAAAGAAGACGTCGTTTTTGGCTAATTATTGCAATAGGTTTGTTCTTTTTTTGCGTTGCTAATTTTATTTGGTTATATATGTTAGTTTTTTTTCAAGCAACAACATTCCCGATCGCTTCTCTACCAGTACTAGTCATCGCATATGTTTCTTTTTTAGTTGCACTGCTTTATAAAATAAAGACAATTGAAATGAAGGAATCAGTACAATCTTTTTTCTTTACTATTAGTGTATTTGTGACATTTATTATTGTAGTTCATATTTACTACTTTGTTCAACCGATTATGTCACTTGTGGATTATTCTAAAGGCATGACATTTTTTATTTTAGTTTTTCAAATATGTACACTGAGTATCCTGTTTGCGAATGTTTTCTTGTTTTATATATCTCGAAAAAGTATGGAAAAAGACTCGATTTTATTTCTTGTATCAGGCATGTTCTTTCATATGATAGGGGTTATTCTATATTTTTACTTTTCCGTTAATAATATGAGTGTTGTCATTGCCTACTCTCTTTGGACACTAGGTTTATTATTTTTTCTCCTTTCAGCAAAATTAGTAAAAGAGTATACGGAAGTTTCGGAATGGAAGATGGTGAAATATGTAGAAAGTAAAGAGTCTATATTACCGTATATTATTATTCTCATTTTATTGATTATGCTAATGGAAAGCTACCATTGGAAAATAAATGTATTGATGATTGGTATGATTATTATGCTGCTAATGATTATCGGTAGGCAGTGGTATGTCATGCAACGGAACAAAGAGTTAATGCAAGAATATAGCTATCTAGCATTTCACGACACGTTAACAGAGTTAAAAAATCGAACGAAATTTACGAAAGATTTAGAAACTATCATGGAAGAATCCGAGAGAACATCACAGCCTTTTTTAATGTTTTTGATGGATTTAGACCAATTTAAAAGTATAAATGATACAATGGGTCATAATGTAGGTGATAGGCTCTTATCCGAAGCGGCAAAGCGTTTAAAGCATGCTTTTGAGCCCGTCGGCACCGTTTATCGTATCGGTGGAGATGAATTTGTAATTATTGTGCCAAATGTAAGAAGAGTATTTGGCACGCTATATGCTAAAACAATATTACATTTATTTTCCAGTCCTTTTATAATAAAAAATCATACGATTACTATTTCACCTAGTATTGGTATTAGTGTTTATCCAGATGATGGACAAGAACAGGATACTTTGCTTCATCATACTGATGCAGCGATGTATTTATCAAAACAAAAAGGAAAAGCACAATATTGTTATTTTAATCAACAACTTTATCAAACTATTTTAAGAAAACGAAATATAGAAGTAGAGTTAAAACAAGCAATTGAATTCGAGCAATTTTCATTATATTTTCAGCCTAAAATTAATCTTACAAATGAAAGTGTAATAGGGTTTGAAGCATTTATACGCTGGGATCATCCAAGATTAGGATTGGTTTCCCCACGTGAATTTATCCCGATAGCAGAAGAGACTGGATACATTTTTGCAATTGATGAATGGGTTCTTTTACGTGCTTGTGAGCAGTTCAAACAGCAATTGGATGCAGGACGTGATAATTTGACTGTATCTGTAAATGTTTCTGCAAAACAACTAGAACAAACATATTTTGGTAAAAAAATTAAAAAGATTTTAGAACAAACAGGGATAGAACCAAAATATTTAGAATTGGAAATAACAGAAAGTGAAATGGGTAATATAGGGCAAACAATTGACACATTAAATGAACTTCATGCGATTGGTGTACGTATCGCAATCGATAATTTTGGTATAGGTTATTCCTCTCTTCATATATTACAATCATTACCGTTTGATACAATTAAAATTGACCAATCTTTTGTATCGCAGTTAGAGGAGAAGGAAAATATATCTGTAATAAAAACAATTATTGATATAGGGTTAAATCTTAACATGGAAGTGATAGCAGAAGGAATAGAGACCGCTTATCAAGCACGAACATTAGCTAATTTAAAATGTGATTATGGGCAAGGGTACTTTTTTTCAAAACCTTTGCCAATCGAACGGCTAAGTCAATTTCTTGAGCAGTAAGTTAAAATAATAGGTGTTTCACTTTACTATTTTCTTCAATGTGATACAATTGGTACCAAACTATATTAAGAAACCACAAGGGGAGCTAAAAGCTGAGATTGAACATTGTTCTGACCCTTTGAACCTGTTAGTTAGTACTAGCGCAGGAATGTGGAATGGCATATATGCAATACGATGTGTGTATATATTAGTTCTCCCTTGAGGTTTTCGATTTGTATAACAAGGGGGATTTTTTATGAAAAAATTAGGATTACTAGCTTTAATTGAAATATCTATTTTTGGGGCATTAGCTTTTCTGTTTGATCTTATCCCATCTATAAAGTTGTCTTCGTCTATCTCCATTTCGTTTGCTATGATTCCAATATTTATTCTAGCATTTCGTTGGGGAATAAAAGTAAGTTTACTGGCGGGATTTCTGTGGGGGCTATTGCAAATTGTGTTAGGCGATGCATATATATTAACTCCTGTTCAGGCATTTATTGAATATTTTATTGCATTTGCATTTATAGGATTTGCAGGTTTATTTTATCCAGTTATTCAGAAAAGTCTTCGCTCATCTAATAAAACGAAAACAGCAGTTTGGATTATTGTAGCTACGTTTGTTGGAAGCTTGGCTCGCTATTTCTGGCACTTTGTTGCTGGGTTTATCTTTTGGGGAGAATATGCGCCAGAAGATATGAATGTTGTACTATTCTCATTTTTAACAAATGGTGTTACGATGTTAGGTGCATTTGTTTTTTGTTCTATTTTACTTGTTTTGCTAATCAGCACATCACCAAGATTAATTATAAGAGATCGAATATAAAAAAAGAGATTAAATCTAGTTAACTAGGTTTAATCTCTTTTTAGTTGCTTAGCGTAAATTACCAATGACGTTGTACGTCGACAAATGCTAAAGTTAGCTACATCCAATTATTATTAAGATTTCTATCACCTTTTTATACGATAAATTAACATTTATCGATTCAGTCCATCCATCGCTAACCGAATATTTATGCTTTGGTTTATTGCATTTGATCAATAGGCACATTTGCTGTTTGGGAATAATATTGCACTTCTCTCTTTTCACGCACAAATAAAATGATCGTTAGGAATAAGGTGACGATCGTTGAAAAACCTAATAAGCCTAGTAAACCTAGCTCATGCAATAGTTTGAAAAAAACAACAGTAGAAATAGCCAGCACTACACTAAAGTAGACAGCAAGATAATCTTTTATTGAATGATTTTTTAAAGATACCTGTATATTCCGATAATTCGTTAAAAGGGTGACGCTAATAATTGTTAAAACATTGGTAGACATACCGATCCATACAGGATGAATATCTAAAAAGAAAACAGTAGGTTGCCATCCCCCTAAATGATACCATAGTAGTCCAGTAACAAAACCTGTGAGTAAAGAACTAACGACCGCATGTTTTGTAACAACAGGCCAAAATAATGCTGCAACTACTGGAGCAAATGTAGCAGCATTTCTTGTTGTCCATGCAAGTACATTCCACCAAGCAGATTGTTCTGTTCGTAGCAACCCAAATATTATCATTAACCCTGTAAGTAACAGCAGAGAAAGCTTTGTATAGTGAACTAACTGTATACTTGTTGTATTTGGGAAAATGGCACTCCCTACGTCTTTTCCCAAACTAGTAGCACCAGAAAATTGACATGGTGCTCCCCAACTCAATGCACAAGCCCAAATTCCCAAGAAAAACAATCCAACTAAGGGGGCAGGTAAAACTTCCATTAAATATTTTGGTAAGGCAACTAATCCAAGTGTTTCTCCTGGAATAACGATTGCCGCTGCTAAACCAAATAGAATACCACATATAATAAAAGGAATACCTAGAAAAACAGCTCCGATTACCCCTTTTTGCCCCTCTTCAGGTGTTCTGCAGGATAAAGCCATTTGAAATGCAGCTTGTGCTAAAATGACATTTACTAAAAAAGTGCCAAACCATGCAACAATTACTTGAATCCCTACTGCATCGAAATGAAACATGGATGGATTAGTTTGAGCAAGTTGCACTAAACCCTCTATACCTGGGTTAATAAAAAAAGCGATCGTGCCAATAATAAACATGCTCAAAAATACAGTACTGTTCATTGTTTGTGTGAAAGCAACCGACCACATTCCCCCAGCTTGTAAATAGATAAACAATAAAATAGCTGTAAATGCAATCGAGACACTAAGAGAAATATTTGTAAACACATTTAGTGCAGAAGCAAAGGCGATAGCAGTTGCAACCGACCACATTGGAAAAGCAAAAGCAGTAATTAATCCAGCAATTCCTTTGGCAGCTCGACCAAATTGATCACCAATTAATCCAGATACGGTAACCATCATACGTTTGCGAAATGACTTAATCATTAACAATGCAATAATTAAAACTTGAACCGTTTCAGCAATGCCATACCAAATAGCAGAAATACCTGTAAGATAAGATAATTCCACAATCGAAATATAAGTTGACCCTGAGAATAAGCCAGTAATACAAAATGCAACTGTCCACCATCGAAAATTTCGACCGCCAACAAAAAAATTACTTCCACTGGATGCTTTTACTCGAGCTACATTACCAGCAATAATTAAAAGCAAAGTATAAATTAGAGCAAAACCAATCATCCAAGCACCATATTCTGTCACATAATCACTCCTTTATTTTATAAGCAGACTATTTACAAACGAAAAAACCTTCTTTCTTAGCTAATGCTTAAGAAGAAGGTTTTCTTTTTGGTTATTTCCAAACAGGAAAAATTCCTTCTTATCTTTCAGCTGATTAGCTGCTGGATTTAGCACCTTATTTGCTCGAGACAAATGGTTGCTGTGGGATCATAGGACCAGTTTCCTTCACCACTCGGGATAAGAATAATTAAATTTCTACTAATCATATCGGTATTCATTAATATTGTCAAGTTATTCTGAATTTTTTTAATATTAACTAAGCAACCCAATACCTTAATTGCATAGCGCTAAGTATGGCAATGTTCAATTGATTGAGTAGTATTTGTTGAATTTCATGATATAGGTATGCATGCGAATAGGGGATAAAACAAAATGAGCGCATTATTTTTTCCAGTAAGGGAGTGTGTGTAGTTGTAATTACTAATGAATCAACGTTCGGGTTATTTATTTGGACGATTGATATAAATAGATAAGGAAAACATCTATTAGAATGATTGTTAGCTCATTTTATCTCTGTTATCTTCTTGAAAACTAGTGATTAATTGAAGGTGGCAGATAGGGTTGAAATGACACACCTATTTTATTACGGTATATCACAAGAGAATGTACCAAGAAACAGGTGAATAACTTGAATTGTTTGATGGTTCGCTTATTGTTATTCGGAATCATACAGTTAGACTCTCCTTATACATCAAAAAATAGTGAACGTTTCATCGATTATGTATCATATTATAGAAGTGAAGCGAATGATATTAAGGCAGGAGATAAATGGGACAAAGCGAAACGATTCGTTAACAGTAAAAGAAAAACTGGGACATGAGGTAAGCCCCTTGTCCCAGTATGTTTCGTTCATTAGTAAATGATAAAACATGCTGTTTCTTGATAGATATTAAGATTATCTATGTCTAGCTAAACCTACGTACGGTAAGTTAAAATCGATTGTTGTGTCGCTGTGTTTTCGTTATCTCCTACGTTTCGGTTTAGTCCGTATATCACTAAGCGAATGTTTGAGCATTTGTTTTTTATAATTTAAATTGGTCGACTTGTGTTTGTAAACTTTTAGCTAGTTGGGCTAATTCGTCAGCACTTTTAGCTACTTCTTCCATAGAAGTATTGGTCTCTTCCGTAGATGCTGCTGTTTCCTCAATACCTGCTGCAGATTCTTGGGAGATAGCAGCAATTTCATCCACTGACGTATACATTTTTTGACTATTTGAAGCGATTGTTTGTAAATCATTGGCGATAGTGTGTACTTTTCCAACCATGTCAGTAATGGATTGGTTAATTCCTTGGAATGCTTGTCCAGTTTTTTGGATTTGATTCGATCCTTTTTCAACGGCAGAATACCCCGCTTCTAAGGAATGTGCAACTTGATTCGACTCTATCTGAATCGATTGAACAATGGTTGTAATGTCAGTAATAGATTTGCTAACTTGCTCTGCTAACTTCCGAACTTCATCAGCGACTACTGCGAATCCCTTACCTTCTTCACCTGCTCGAGCGGCTTCAATTGCAGCATTAAGTGCTAATAGATTCGTCTGTTCTGCAATATCTTGAATAACAGAAACAATTTTTTCTATTTCAATAGATTGTTGATCTAATCCTTTAACTTTATTAAATGAGTCTTGAACTAATTGATAGATTTCTTTCATTTGTTCAACTGATAGATCTAATTGTTTAGCTCCTTCATCACTTAATTGAATCACTTGATCCGAGTTTTTTGCCACACTAGTGCTATTTTTCGTGGCCTGTGTGACGGTTTGATTGTATTGTTGCATTGCTGTTGCTAAATCAACCGCATGATTAGACTGCGACTCTGCACCTGATGAAAGTTCTTCCATTGTTGCTGCGACTTGTTCACTACTTTCTCTTACTTGATTTGATGAGTGAGATAAATGATCACTTTGTTTGTGTACATTTGTTGTCACATTACTTAAATGGTTAATCATTTCATATAAGTTGTCTTTCATTGTATTGACTGATTCAGCTAAATCTACAAATTCGTCTTTAGATTTCGTAACTACCTTTTCTCCTGTTAAATCGCCCTCAGCTAATCGGTTCATTTCGGACTTAAGAGTTGAAATGTTGAACAATAACGAGCGTATAAGGAAAATGAAGATAACCATGGCAATAACGACTGAAACCCCCAATGTGATAAAAGTTGTTATCAGAATATCTTTACGAATCATCGTTGCCAGTCGTGACATTTCAAAATCGATTGCAGTTACTGCAACAATGTCGCCATCCTCATTTTTTACGGTTTTAGCGAGTGTAATGGTAGACTTTCCGCTGCCAGTATCGATGTACGGATCTGTCCAAGCTACTTCATCTTGAGCATTGACAGCAAGCTGGTACCAATCTGTTGTTGTTGAATCATAACCTGATAAATTAGCAGAATCATCAACTTGGTGCAAATACAATGCGCCTTCTGGTGTACCGACATATAGATTCATTATGAAGTTATCCTTGATAGCTAGTTCGGATAAAAAAGATTCATAATAACTAGTCAGCGCAGGATTGTTCGCTCGAGGCATATTTGTATATTCTTCTTCTGATTCAGGTGGATTAATTTGATTGACTTGAAATTCTTCCATTTCCACCATTTGTTTTAATTTTGCTTCGTATTCTTGAAAAATGTCTTCATATTTGGATGAGAAGGCTTCGATATTTTCTTTTTCAATAATGGCTTTCTCTAATATTGCTGTTTTGTTAAAGGAAATAATTCCGACAACTGTTAAAGGTATAATTAATAATAAAAGCACGATAAGTGGTAATTTGAATTTTAGTTTTGATAAAATGTTCATAAGCAACCCCCTTCGTTTCCTTGGAAAAATTTATTTTTAAACTTATTTCTATATTATGTTTGTTCACCCTTTCTCTTTATAGAAGGAAATAAAACGCTTCTTTATACTATCTTCGGCAAAAATAAAGAAATGTGTATATATTCAGACAAAAAAGAGATATTAGCGTTATCCCCCCTTGCTCTATTTCAATTATCTATTTACAGCTTTGCGATGCATTTCTTCTCATTATTGCTACTTTATATGCTTGACTTATTTTTCAATATTATAGTGCACTTATTTCTCTTTCGTTTTTGTGATATAGTTGGATAAACTATTAAAAATACAGTTCTTACTGAAGGAGATCATTATGTTCGTCGATACATTACAACCATTTTTACAACAAGCTTGGAAAAAATCAGGATTTTCCACCCCTTTACCTATTCAAGAAAGAACCTATACAATGATAAAAGACGGCAAGGACGTTATTGGGATTTCTCCGACTGGGAGTGGGAAAACGCTCGCTTATCTACTACCATTATTAGAAAAAATAGATGTTGAACAAAAACAGGCGCAAGTATTAATTCTTGCCTCGTCGCATGAATTGGTAGCTCAAATCCATCGGTTAATTCAGGAATGGACGACATACGCAGAGATGTCAAGTATGATGGTGATTGGCGGAGCAAATATCAAACGACAAATTGAGAAGTTAAAGAAAAAGCCACAAATCATTGTTGGCACGCCAGGTCGGGTACTTGAACTAATCAAACAAAAAAAATTAAAAGTACATGTGTTAAAATCGATCGTTTTAGATGAAGCAGATCAATTATTGGTTCCAGAGCATCGAAATAACTTGTTTGGTATTATAAAATCAGCGCCAAAAGAACGCCAATTATTACTGTTTTCAGCTACAATTTCAGAAGGGTTAGCAGAAGAAGCGAACAGATATATGGTAACACCTGAGGTTATCCGTGTGAATAATGAAGAAGCCGGCACCCCGAAGGTTTCTTATCAATATATTGTGAGTGAAGAACGTGAAAAAATTGATATTCTGCGAAGTTTGGCACGTCATTTAGATGAGCAACTACTTGTGTTTTTTAGAGATAGTGGTAATTTAGCAGTCATTGCAGATAAATTAGCATATCAAGGTATTGCGGTTGAGGCTTTACATGGGGAGTTATCTAAACAAAAAAGGGAAAAAGCAATTCGTCAATTCGTCAAAGGTGAAACACAGTTATTATTAGCTACTGATGTGGCAGCCAGAGGGTTAGATGTGAAAGATTTGGCATATGTGGTTCAAGTTGATGTACCAAGAGATCCGAATCATTATCTTCATAGAGCTGGAAGAACAGGGCGAGTTGGGTCAGACGGTGGTATTGTCTTATCATTGGTGACTAATTCAGAAGTTCGTCAGTTAAATCAGACAGCAAAGAAATTGGAAATCAACTTGGTAGAAACTATGTTACGAAAAGGAAAGCTGATAAAAAAAGATCCAACTAAGCGTCGTTGATTGAACTGCTCCCTGCTATAGTGAATGAAGAATGAATAAAAATTCTTTTTTACTAGATAAGGGAGCAAACTATATCGTCGGTATTTAGTTGGATTTTTTCGTCTATTTAATCGGTAGCACATAGAGGAGCACACAGAAAAAATGTAAAATCGTTCCTGCAAGTACGAATAGATGCCAAAGCGCATGGTGAAATTTAAACCAACGCCACATATAAAAAATTGCACCAATTGTATACAAAATTCCTCCAGTCACAAGAAGGGCTATTCCTGCGGTCGGTAGTTTTTCTGATAGTGATCCCCAAGTGAAAATGATCAGCCATCCCATTACAATGTAAAGAAAGGTAGAAACAAAGATGAATTTTTTCACAAAGAAAATTTTAAAAATTGTACCACCGATTGCTAATCCCCATACAATTCCAAATAAAGTCCAACCAGCAGCGCCTTGTACCACTACAAAAAGAAATGGTGTATATGTTCCCGCAATAAAAAAGTAAATAGATGAGTGATCTAAAATCTCAAATATATCTTTCGCCTTTCCTTCTGGTAAACTATGTAGAAGTGTGGATGAAGTATAAAGTAGTACCATTGTCGTTCCGAATAACGTGAAACTGACGATGTGCCAAGTATTTCCATGTAATGATGAGAAAACAACTAATAATACTAATGCTGCAATACTAATTAGTGCCCCAATTCCATGTGTAATTGAATTGGCAATTTCCTCACCTTTTGAGAAGCGATGTGTATCAGCCATATCGAATAATCCTTTCAAGATTAGTATATATTAAATATTATGAATCGAATAAAGCAGAATAGCAATCCTTTTACTTATTGTTAACAATAAGCGATCATCTTTGGGTTATGCAGATGATCGGCGCTCAATCAAAAATATCATTGAATATATAAGTATATTATTATATGATAATACGGAAGCGGGGGGAGGAGGTGTGTTTTTTGAGTCAACAGCAAATATCAATTGAACAAGCAGCTTCGTTATTGAAATTGTTATCAGATAAAACAAGGTTAACCATTGTGAAGTTATTGGAACATCAGGATTGCTGTGTATGTGAACTGGTTGAAATTTTTCAAGTGAGCCAACCGTCAATTAGTCAGCATTTACGTAAATTACGCGATGCAGGAATTGTTAAAGAAGAAAGACGAGGACAGTGGATCTTTTACTCCATTTGTACTGAAAATAATAACTTTCCTTTTATCAAACAAGTATTATCTCAAATTCCGAATCAAAAGGAAAAGTTAATTGAATTAGAAAGAAGTGGAAAGAAAATTAATTGTTGTTAGTAGTGGGAGGATTAGTATTGTGTCTTTATCAGTTGTTTTAGCCATTTTAATTTTTATTCTTACCCTTGTATTTGTCATTTGGCAACCAAAGGGACTGTCAATCGGGTACTCTGCTTGTGGTGGCGCAATCTTAGCTTTAATTCTAGGGGTAGTTGACTTTGGTGATGTGATCGAAGTGACACAAATCGTTTGGAATGCCACGTTAGCATTTGTTGCTATTATTTTAATTTCACTTATTTTAGATGAAATTGGCTTTTTTGAATGGGCTTCTTTACATATGGCAAAAGCTGCAAAAGGTAATGGAGTCAAAATGTTTGTTTATGTTAGTATCCTAGGTGCGATCGTTGCGGCATTCTTCGCGAATGATGGTGCAGCATTAATCTTAACGCCGATTGTATTAGCAATGGTACGTAATTTGAAATTCAGTGAAAAAATTATCTTTCCATTTATTATAGCAAGTGGTTTTATTGCTGACACGACTTCTTTGCCATTAGTTGTAAGCAATTTAGTCAACATTGTTTCGGCAGACTTCTTTTCCATCGGATTTATCGAATATGCATCTCGAATGTTTATTCCTAATCTGTTTTCTTTAGTAGCTACAATTACGGTATTATATTTATATTTCAAAAAAAATATTCCGAGAACCTATGATTTAGCGCATCTAAAGGAGCCAAAAGCAGTTATTAAAGATCATAAATTATTTCGTTTATCTTGGTATGTGTTAACTATTTTATTAATTGGGTATTTTGTAAGTGAGTTTATTGCTATACCAATTTCCTTGATTGCTGGTACGATTGCGATTGTATTTTTACTGTTGGCGAGAAGAAGTGAAGCGGTTAGTACATCTACCGTAATCAAAGGCGCGCCATGGGATATTGTATTTTTTTCAGTAGGTATGTATGTTGTCGTATATGGGTTGCGTAATGCAGGGTTAACGGATTTACTAGCTCAATTAATTCAACAAAGCGCAGAACAGGGACTATTTATTGCGACAATTGCAATGGGTTTTATTGCAGCATTTCTTTCATCTGTGATGAACAATATGCCTACGGTGATGATTGATGCATTAGCCATTGCAGAAACAAGTACTACTGGTATCATTCGCGAAGCATTAATTTATGCGAATGTAATTGGTTCTGACTTAGGGCCAAAAATCACACCAATCGGTTCATTAGCTACATTATTATGGTTGCATGTGTTAAATCAAAAAGGGATTAAAATATCATGGGGAACTTATTTTAAAACAGGGATTGTTTTAACGATTCCAATCCTAGTGATCACATTGATAGGCTTATACTTAACATTATTATTACTATAAAGGGGTGCAATACAATGACGAAAAAAACAATCTATTTCTTATGTACGGGTAATTCATGTCGAAGTCAAATGGCGGAAGGATGGGCAAAAGCATATCTTAGTAAGGAATGGGAAGTTCGTAGTGCAGGAATTGAAGCACATGGTTTAAATCCAAATGCTGTAAAAGCAATGAGAGATATCGGTATAGATATATCCAACCAACAATCTGAGATCATTGACAATGATTTTTTAAATCAGTCGACACTAGCGGTAACCTTATGTGGAGATGCTGCAGATAAATGTCCGCTCACACCTCCACAAGTAAAAAGGGAACATTGGGGATTTGACGATCCTGCAAAAGCGGAAGGAACAGATGAAGAGAAGTGGAAAGTCTTTCAGCGTGTAAGAGATGAAATTGGTGCAAGAATCAAAAAATTTGTTGAAACTGGAGAATAAAGGATACAGTTGCAACTATGTTCAAATAAACGACTAATCATTTATCTGTTATCCAAGGTCAATATCACTAAATGATCCGTTTTTTTGTGATAAAAGTTTTTGTTTAGGATTAATAGCACTAGTCACTTCGATTGAAATTGCTTTCAAATCCTAAATGAAAAATGGTAAAGTAGAAGTGAAAGCATGATATTTTATGAAAAGGCAAATGGAGGAGGAATTGACGTGTATTTTGGAGGGATAGAAGCTGGCGGAACGAAATTTGTTTGTGCTGTTAGCGATGAAAAATTTGAAATCATCGAACGTATTAGTATACCGACTACCGTACCAGACGAAACGTTGAAACATGTGTTTGAATTCTTTGATCAATATAAATTAAAAGCAATAGGCATTGGTTCATTTGGTCCAATTGATGTTAATATCGACTCTCCTACATATGGATATGTGACTTCTACGCCAAAAAAAGGATGGAACAATTATAATTTTGTTGGAGCTATTAAGGAGAAGTATGGCATCCCAGTTGCCTGGACAACAGATGTGAACGCAGCTGCTTATGGTGAGTATCGGTTAGGCGGTGCACAACAGGCGAAATCATGTATTTATTTAACCTTTGGTACCGGGATTGGTGGTGGCGCCGTTTTAAATGGCGCTGTGATGGAAGGTTTTGGGCATCCGGAGATGGGACATATATCAGTTAGAAAACATCCAGAAGACTCCTTCGAAGGAATATGTCCATATCACGGTGATTGTTTAGAAGGCATTGCAGCAGGCCCAGCAATTGAAAAACGCCTAAACAAAAAGGGAATAGAGGTTGCTAAAGATGATCCGTATTGGGATAAGGAAGCTTACTATATTGCGCAAGCTTTAGTGAACTACACAATGATATTACGTCCCGAAGTGATTATTTTAGGTGGTGGTGTGATGAAACAGGAGCATTTATTCCAGCTAATCCGTTCACATTTCAACGTATTACTAAATAACTATCTTACAATACCAGATTTGGATTCCTACATTGTCCCACCAGCACTTGTCGATAATGCAGGCATCAAAGGAAGCTTACTACTAGCTGCTGAAAAAGCAATTTAGTAGGTCAAGGATTAGTAATGCTGTTCTGTTTTGAAATAGGAGGTTCGCTAAATGAAGTTTGGTATTAGAAAGCCAAGTATTAAAAAAAGAATCTCTGCTAAAACAAGTCTAAAAAGACAACTTATTCATCGTTCTGGACTAAAAATGCCGAATGGAAAAGGATGGATACGTAACCCGAAGAGGGCTACTTATAACAAAGTTTATAATAAAACTAGCTTTGATTTATTTAAGCTAATTAAAAAAATGTTTCGATAGCTTACATTTTTTAAAAACATTCAAAAAAGTGTTGCACAATGTTACATGATATATTAGACTGTTAACAAATTGAAAAAATCTAAAAATTTTATACTTATATTTCTTATCCAGAGAGACGGAGGGACTGGCCCGAAGATGTCTCAGCAACCAGCCTAATGATTAGGCACGGTGCTAATTCCAATAAACACATCATGCTGTGTTTAGTAGATAAGAAGAATGACTTTTATTATTAAAGACCTTCTTCTTAGGAGGTCTTTTTGTTTTTTATGAAAGGAGGGAGAAGGAATTGCAATATTATCTAAATACAAAGTTAGCACAGTTAGGAAACCATAGTGATTTGAAAACGGGTGCTGTTAATCCGCCGATTTATATGTCTACTGCATACCAACATACAGCATTAGGAAACTCTACTGGATATGATTATACGAGAACGAAAAATCCAACGCGAACGATTTTAGAAAAAGGTATCGCTGATTTAGAGCAAGGTGACTACGGATTTGCTTGTAGTTCAGGTATGGCAGCAATACAACTAGTTCTTTCTTTGTTTTCAAGCGGTGATGAAATCATTGCACCAGAAGATGTTTATGGAGGTACTTATCGATTATTTAAGCACTACCAAGAAGCCTATTCACTTAGAATAAAATACTGTGGTTTTAATAGTGTAGAGGAGGTGGAACGATGTATTTCGTCACATACGAAAGCAATTTTTATTGAGACACCAACCAACCCATTAATGCAAGAAATAGATATTGCAACGTATGTGGCGTTGGCGAAAAAACATCAATTGTTATTTATTGTCGACAGTACATTTTTAACACCAATTCTACAGCAACCAATTACATTAGGAGCCGATATCGTTATTCATAGTGCCACCAAATATATTGGAGGGCATAACGATGTACTAGCAGGATTGGTCGTTACAAAAGGCGAACAACTGAGTGAAAAAATTGCGACGTTCCATAATGCCTCAGGAGCTGTTCTGTCACCGATAGATTCCTGGCTGTTAATACGGGGATTAAAAACATTATCTTTAAGAGTAAAGCAGCAACAGAAAAATGCGCAAGAAATAGCCCGGTTTTTAATGAAAGATACTCATATTGAACAGGTGCTTTATCCAGGGAAAGGTGGCATGCTTGCATTTCGATTAAAGAAAAGGGAGTGGGTGAAAGACTTTCTTAAAAATCTTAAGCTTATTACATTCGCCGAAAGTTTAGGTGGGGTGGAAAGTTTTGTTACTTATCCGATGACACAGACACATGCCGATATCCCAGAGAATGAACGCATTTCTCGAGGAATAGATGAAAGGCTGCTACGTTTTTCGGTAGGAATTGAGGACATAGCAGATCTTATATATGATTTAAAACAATGTTTCAATCGGTTGTAAATAGTAAAGTGAATTTTATTGAAGAGGTAGTAAAACAAATATAGAATAAATGAAACACACGAAGATAGCGAGGCGATGATTTTATTTGTTTCGCTCTTTTTTATGACGTAAAACTTTAGATGTATAAAAAAAGTTCAGAAAAATTTTGAAATAATTGAGTATGAAGGATTAAAACGGTATGATAATAGGGTATAGACTTTATATATTATTTAAACAGGAGTTGTTCTGTGTGACGATGTCTATTCTTATTTTAATTGTTTTGATTTTGTTAAATGCTTTTTTTGCAGCATCAGAAATTGCTTTAGTATCATTAAATGATAACAAAGTGAAACGAGAAGCTGAACGTGGAGATAAAAAGGCAATTATGCTCGATAAACTGCTTAAGGAACCGGGACGTTTCTTAGCAACCATTCAAATTGGAATTACGTTGGCTGGTTTTCTTGCGAGTGCATTCGCAGCTGATACCTTTGCAACACCTATAGCTGAAGCTCTATATGCTATGGGCATACCGATTTCTCTAGGCATCCTAAACACTATGTCAGTCATTTTGATTACGATTTTATTATCATATTTTACATTAGTAGTCGGGGAACTTGTTCCAAAGCAATTAGCACTACAAAAGGCTGAAAAAATTGCTAACATTGCCGTGAAACCTTTAACCATATTATTCAAAATAAGTTTGCCAGTGGTGTCATTTTTGAATTTGTCTACCAATACGCTGGTACGATTATTTGGTGTTGATCCACATGCCGAAAACGAAGAAGCAACTGAGGAAGAAATTCGTATGATGGTTGATATTGGTGGGGAAAAAGGAACCATCCATACAGATGAAAAATTAATGATTAATAATATTTTTGAATTTAATGATAAAGAAGTATCGGATATCATGACACACCGAACAGATATGTGTGCGATAGAAATTAACAAACCATTGTCTGAAGTAGTGAAAGTCGTAAATGAAAAAAGATATACAAGATTTCCAATATATGAGGATGATGTAGACCATATTATCGGTGTCTTGCACACAAAAGATCTCATTCCCTTCATTCAAAAAGAAGATAAGTCATTTGTTTTAAGAGATTATTTAAGAAAGCCGTATTTCGTGATGGAAACACAGCGAATCGATGCCATCTTTAAAGAAATGCAAAAGAATAATGTGCATATTGCCATTATTGTTGATGAGTATGGTGGTACAGATGGCTTAATCACAATTGAAGACCTAATTGAAGAGATTGTTGGTGAAATATCAAGCGAGCATGGTGAATTGGACGATGAGAATAATGAAATCATTAAAATATCTCCATATGAATATCGCATTGCAGGGAATACGCATTTATATGACATTGAATATCAATTGAGTTTAGATTTACCTGTTGATGACTATGAAACATTAAATGGATTTTTAGTTGGTAAAATTGGCTATATTCCAAATGCCGAAGAAAATCCAGCCATTATTTATAAAAATGTTACATTTAAAGTGGAAGAAGTATCTGATAAACGCATCGAGAAAGTATATGTAACGATTAACGAAAAATAAATGATAGGCTATCTCATTGTAGGGGTTAAAAAGCTGTTTCTTTTGTTAAGCGGTGACACTACCTTGACAATAAATTGTAAATATGATTAGCTATACACAATTGAATATGAAAATCACTAGGGGAGCAGTAGTTAGCTGAGAGAGACATGTCTTGACCCTTTGAACCTGATCTAGGTCATACTAGCGTAGGGAAGTGATGGTGAAATAGCCTACATTTATATGTGTTTATATTTAACCATTCCCTATATTAGTGGAGTGGTTTTTTTGTATTCAAAAATTGAAAAGGGGTAGATAAGATGTTGTTTTCTGATCGTTTGTTAGAAAAAGTTAAACCGGTGTGGGACAGTTATTTGGAACACCCTTTCGTAAAGGGTATCGGAGAAGGAACTCTCGATAAAGAGAAATTTATCCACTATATGAAACAAGATTATATCTATTTAGTTGAGTATTCACGCGTTTTTGCAATTGGTAGTGCAAAGGCAAATGATTTGAAAACGATGACACTCTTTGCGAATTTATTGTATGGCACAATGAATTTTGAAATGGACTTACATCGTGAATATGCAGCGAAATTTGGCATTTCAAATGAAGATTTAGAAAATACAGAGCCATCAGCGACGATGACAGCTTACACGAGTTATATGCTTAGTCAAGCGCAACTAGGTGGCGTAGAAAATGCAGCAGCAGCAGTTTTAGCATGCGCTTGGAGCTATAATTGGATTGGAAAACAGCTAGCAACTTGGCCGGGCGCATTGGAGCATGAGTTGTATGGAAATTGGGTGGAAACGTATGCGTCAGATGAATTTACTAAAATTGCTGAAGACTGTATTAGCCTAATCAACGAAATTGCAAAAAATAAGCCTGAGCATGAATTGAAAAAACTTGAAGATATATTTATTAAAACAAATTATTTTGAATATATGTTTTGGGATATGGCTGAAAACAAATCCATGTGGCCAGTAAAAGAATTAGCAATTGTATAAGGTAGAAAAAATAAATAGAAATTAACCATTAGGGCTGTATTTGCTTCATTCATATGTAAAGTTGAGAAAGGTGTTATCCTTCGCTCTTTCATTTAATCTAGTAGATACGATTTGAAAGAAGAGGTAGTTTAAAAGATATGTAGTTGTTTTGTATCTATTTTGCTAACCATTTCTTTCTGACTAAGTGGTTTTTTATTGTGAGAGGATGGATATGTTGAAAGATACGTTAGCAAAACTAGCGCTTCAAGTAGACGAACGTCAACAAGAGTTAATCGAGTTAGCGATGACACTTATCAAGTTTGAAACGCCTGCTCCTCCAGCAAGAAATACTGTGGACAACCAACGATTTATCGCAAAGTATTTAAAAAATCTCGATTTCAATATTGATATGTGGGATGTTTATCCAAATGATCCAAATGTAGTTGGTGTAAAAAAAGGAAAAGAATCGAACCTATATAATAGTTTGATTGTAAACGGGCATGTTGATGTTGCTGAAATTCGAGAAGATGAAAATTGGCTGACGAACCCGTTTGATCCGATTGTTTCAGATGAAAAGATTATCGGAAGGGGAGCTGCCGATATGAAAGGCGGGCTTTCTGGCGTATTATTTGCGTTAAAACTAATGCACGAAGCGGGTGTAGAACTCAAAGGAGATCTCATTTTTCAATCTGTTATTGGAGAAGAAGTGGGGGAAGCAGGAACACTTCAATGTTATGAACGAGGATATTCTTCTGACTTTGCACTTGTTGTAGATACAAGTGATTTACATATTCAAGGGCAAGGTGGTGTCATTACTGGTTGGATTACTGTAAAAAGTCCAGCCACCTACCATGATGCAATGAGGAGAAATATGATTCATGCGGGTGGACGATTGTTCGGTGCAAGTGCCATTGAAAAAATGATGATCCTAATTGAAGGATTGCAAGCATTAGAGCAACATTGGGCAATTACAAAACAGTATGAAGGTTTTTTACCTGGTACAAACACGATAAACCCTGCTTTTATTGAAGGGGGAAGACATCCTGCATTTATTGCTGATGAATGCAAATTATGGATAACTGTCCACTATTATCCGAATGAAACATACGAGGAAGTATGCCAAGAAATTGAAGACCATCTATGCGCAGTTGCAAAATCAGATCCATGGTTAAAACATCATCCTCCAACATTTGAATGGGGTGGACGTTCAATGATTGAAGATAAAGGAGAGATTTTCCCTGCTTTAGAAGTGAAAGCAGACAATCCAGCTGTACAATTATTATCTAAGAGTCATGAAGCAATTCATCATCAAAAAGCTACGATTGATGTATCGCCATCTGTTACAGATGGCGGCTGGTTTGGGCAAGTAGGCATCCCTGCTGCTATTTATGGTCCGGGAGATTTCCAAAATGCACATGCTGTCAACGAATCTTGTTCAATTAAACAGCTAGTTCAATTTACGAAAACGATGATTTATTTTATTCATGCGTGGACGAATACAAAAAAAGAAGAAAGGATAGCTAACGATGAAAATCAATGATGCTGTATTAGAGTTCAACAATGTATCGTTCAGTTATCCTCAATCGCAACATATTTTAGATAAATTGGCTTTCCGAATAAAACCTGGTGAGTTTGTCAGTATTATCGGAGCTAGCGGTACAGGTAAATCAACGATCTTTAGATTAATTGTTGGGCTTGAACAACCTACAAAAGGCTCGATTTATTTAAATGGTGTAGAAGAAACAAATCGTTTAGGCAAATTGGGCTATATGCCACAAAAAGACCTACTCTTACCTTGGAGAAATGTGTTAGAAAATGTTGCATTACCACTTGAAACGGAAAATAGAAAATATGATAAAGGTGCTGTTTTACAACAATTAGAAGCAGTTGGTTTAGGGCGTGTTCATGATAAATACCCGAATGAATTGTCAGGTGGTATGCGACAACGTGTATCATTTTTGCGTGCATCACAGGCTGCATCAGATTTATTATTATTGGATGAGCCATTTTCAGCTCTTGATGCGATGACGAAATTGCATATGCAGGAGTGGTTATTAACTCAATGGAATCAAACAGAAACATCGATTGTTTTTATCACACATGATATTGCAGAAGCATTGTTTTTATCTGATAAAATATTTGTGATTCGAGAAGCACCAATTCAAATGGTAGAAGAAATTGAAGTTCCATTGAAGCGACCACGTCAGCGACAACAATTAGATACTCCTCAATTAATTGAATTAAAAAATGAGCTTATGAATCTATTTAATATGCAGGTAATACGATGAAGAAATATTTTTATTCTACGATGCTTATTTGCCTTATGTTGGTTGTATGGGAAGTTGTCGCACGCATTGTCGCTGTATCGTTTATTCTCCCATCACCAATTCAAATTATCGAAAAATTATTTGTTTTAAAAGGTCCATTATTAAAAGAACATTTACCAGTTACGTTAACAGTGATTGGTATTGGTTTAACAATATCATTGCTATTAGGAATTGCGGTTGCGATGATGATGCATGGTTCAAAGCTGATTGAGCAAGCGATATATCCTTTATTGATTACTTCACAAACGATTCCGATCATTGCTTTAGCACCAATTTTTGTACTGTGGTTTGGGTATACGATTTGGAGTAAAGTTGTCGTTACCATTCTTATCACTTTTTTCCCGATCGCAATTGGCACATTCGATGGTTTACGTTCAACAGATAAAGATTTTAAAGAATTATTTCAAACTTTTGGTTTAACAAACCACCAAATTTTTCTTAAATTAGAAGTACCTTCGGCGCTACCATCATTTTTTTCGGGATTGAAAGTTGCTGTTCCGATGAGCGTCATTGGAGCAGCTATTGGTGAATGGCTTGGTGCGCAATCTGGGCTCGGCTATTTTAGTAGACGAATGATGACACAATTTGATGGAGCTGGAGTCTTTGCACCTATTGTATTATTATCACTTATTGGCATTGCACTATTTATGATTGTATTAATAATTGAAAAATTTTTTTTGAAATGGAGGAATATATAATAATGAAAAAAACTTTACGTCTGCTTGTAAGTTTGTTGCTAATAGTTGTACTAGTAGCTTGTAATAATGAACGTGATGTAAAAGAAGAAGAGAAATTGCATAAAATGACAATGATGTTAGATTGGTATCCGAATGCTGTACATACGTATTTATACGTTGCAAAAGAAAAAGGGTATTTTGAAGAAGAAGGTTTAGATGTAACATTTCAATTTCCAGCAAACCCAACAGATCCTTTAACACTTGCTGCTGCCGGAAAGGTAACGATGGGGATGTACTATCAACCTGATGTTATTCAAGCAGTCGCAAATGAAGGAATTCCGGTAAAATCTGTTGCAGCAGTCGTTCGTTCACCATTAAATCATATTGTATTTCGTTCAGACGATCCGATCAATAACCCAAAAGAATTGGAAGGAAAAAAAGTTGGCTATCCTGGAATTCCATTAAATGAAACGATCGTTAAAACAATTGTTGAAAATAATGGTGGAAATTATGAGAAAGTAGACATGGTAAATGTTGAGTTTGAATTAGGCTCTTCTTTAGTTACTAAACAAGTAGATGCAGTTAGTGGCGCGTATGTTAATCATGAAGTGCCACAGTTGAAAAGTGAAGGACACGATGTAGATTATATTAACCCGGTGGATCATGGTGTGCCAAATTATTATGAATTAGTTGCTGTAACAAGTGATGATACATGGAAAGAAGAAAAAGAGGAAATTGAAGCATTTTGGCGTGCTGCTCGAAAGGGATTTGATTTTATGGAGCAAAATAGTAAAGAGGCGTTACAGATTTTGCTCGATCAACAAGATGAAGCGAACTTCCCGCTAAATAAAGCTGTTGAAACAGAAAGCATGAATATTTTACTGCCAAAAATGAGAAGTGAAGCAGGCTTTGCAACACAAGAAAGGTCATCATGGGAAGAAACGGCTAAATGGCTTGAAGAAAACAGTTTAATAGAGAAAAGTCCAAACATTGATGAAATTATGGTCAATATTGAACCATAAATACTGTTTATCAATGGGAGAAATTTTGGTCAGACATATTGTGATTTAAATGGAAAGACAGCTCATATGAAATGATTTATTCGACACGATCGATTAACAAATATAAACCAGTTATATCTTAATATATTTTGAAAATTAGAGCCATGGTTACATCCTTTAGGAGTAGGGCTAATAAATAGTGGAAATATGGCCTCATAGGTTTGGATGTCTTTATCAAATGCTCTAAAAAAACAATTTACCTGTAATAGATAAAAGGGAACTTATCCTTTAATGCGATAGTTGAAATTCACTGTTAGTATCCATTATAAGAATCCTTTCTGTAGATTATTTTGTCATAATTTAATTCTAACAGAAATGGATTCTTTTTTATTTGTTTCTTGCCGGTTCTATTAAGCTTAATCCTATGGTAGACAAGGTCTTTGAAGATTATTAAGCTTATTTCATGTCAAGATTATTTTAATAATGTAACATTTCTCATAGGATTGTGGCGAATTTTCTTGTATAATGTAAAATGTATTGTTTTTTATAGAGAGATTGTCAATCATTATATTTAGTAAGGGGCTATCTATTTATGTACAAAATTGAAACATATGAAGAGCAGTCGTTTGTTATGTATCATTTGAGCAATGAAGATGATTCATCTTGGATCAAAGTTTGTCCGGAGCGTGGCGGTATTATTATCGGCTATGGCGTAAATGGAAAAGAATACTTATACTTAAATGAAGAAACACTCTATGATCGTAAACAGAATATTCGAGGTGGTATTCCAATTCTATTCCCAATATCAGGTCAGTTAAAAGACAAGCAATACGATTGGAATGGAGAAACTTATCAAATACCTAATCACGGTCTTGCTCGTATTCACCCTTGGGAAGTAATTGATACATCGTGTGATGAAGAAAAAGCTTCTATATCTATTTTATTTGAAAGTAGCATTGGAACAAAAGGAATTTTTCCGTTTGATTTTGAAGTTGTATTCACTTACACATTAAAGCAAAATCAAATGTTTGTTCATCAATCTTATCGAAATTTAGATACGAAACAAATGCCAATTTATCCTGGTTTACATCCATACTTCAAAACCGAGTCTAAAGTAGTTTCTTTAAATACAGATGCAACAACCTACTTCGACTATAATGATAATCAAGAGAAGCCTTTTGATGGCAAGGTCGATATGGAAGGATTAAAAGAAGCAATTGTATTAGAAACAGATCATGAAAAATTAGAAGCACAATATGATGGAGATGTTGATTTACGTATTGAAAGTGCGACTGATTTTCGTTATACAGTTATTTGGACAGAAGAAGAAAAAGATTTTATTTGTATTGAACCATGGACAGCTAAGAATGGAGAAATGTGTCGTAAAGATGAGTTACTTATGGTAGAACCAAAAGACTCATTAGAAACATGGGTTAGTTTTCAAATCGTATAAAATAAAATGGGACAAGGGTTAGATACCATGTCCCATTTTTTAAATTGTCAGTGTGATAAGGGAAGAGCTTTCTCTCTTAACGACTAGAAATGGAGTGATGGTATGCGAAGAGATTTTGGTGCATTTCAATTAGACGCTAACATCTTAGATGCATTAGATAAACTAGAATATTCAACCCCTACGGATGTTCAACAAGAAGTTATTCCTCTTTTTTTAAAAGACAATGATTTAATTGTTCAATCCAAAACTGGTAGTGGAAAGACTGCTGCTTTTTCCATTCCTCTCTGTGAAAAAGTAGATTGGTTAGAAAACAAACCTCAAGCACTTATATTGACACCAACAAGAGAGTTAGCACACCAAATTAAACAAGATATTATAAACATTGGTAGATATAAACGAATAAAAGCAATCCCCATTGTCGGAAAACAGTCTTATGAAAAACAAAAATTAGCTTTAAAGCAAAAAAATCATATCGTTGTTGGTACACCAGGGAGAGTATTAGATCACTTAGAAAAAGGAACGTTACCGATAGATGCTATCCGATATTTGGTAATTGATGAAGCAGACGAGCTATTTAATATGGGATTCATTGATCAAGTACGAGCAATTATTGAAAAATTGCCAATCGATCGTGTGACATCGCTTTTTTCAGCAACATTCTCGGAAGAAGTGGAACATATCTGTCAATCATATATGAATGCACCATTAACAATTAAATTGAACAAAGCCAATCAGATGAAAAATCGCACGACACACTGTATGGTTGATGTAACAGATGATAAAAAGTTAGATCTATTACAATCGATCTTAATTACTGAAAATCCTGATAGCTGTATCATTTTTTGCCGCACCCGAGAAAACGTGAATGCGCTTTCGAAACAACTAAAGGCTTGGCGGTTTCCAACTGAAAAAATTCATGGTGGAATGAGGCAAGAGGATAGATTTTATGTAATGGAAACATTTAAAACAGCTAGATTTCGCTATTTAGTTGCAACGGATGTTGCAGCTAGAGGAATCGATGTGGCAAACATTCCACTTATTGTTAATTTTGATATACCATTAGAAAAAGAAAGCTATTTGCATCGAATTGGTCGTACGGCTCGGGCAGGTAAGACCGGCAAAGCTATTACATTTGTGACAAATTTGGAACAGAACAACCTCGAGATGATAGAAACATACCTTGGTCAAGAGCTGACAAAACAAAAGCCACCTTCTAAAGCACAAATAGATAGGTGCAAAGCTGCTTTTTATAAAAAAATAAGCAGTAAACCGCAACCAAATGACCGAATTCAAAAAAAGCTCGAACAAGGTATTATGAAACTTTATTTTAATGGAGGAAAAAAGAAGAAAATTCGTGCATTGGATTTTGTTGGTACGATTACAAGCATTAACGGCGTTTCCTCAGATGATATAGGCATGATTACAGTTGAACATAATCAATCCTATATAGAAATATTGAATGGAAAAGGAATGCTCGTCCTACAAGCAATGAAACATAAAACAATAAAAGGGAAGCAATTGAAAGTACACCAAGCAAGAAAATAAAAATGGAACAGGGAATACAGACTCCTTGTCTTATTCTAAAGGGAAGAGGGCATTGTGATGACGCAAAAATTAAAATGGGGCATTTTAGCAACAGGTGATATAGCCGCAGCATTTGCAAGTGACTTGGCTTATACGGATAATGGAGAATGTTATGCGGTGGGCTCTAGAAAGATAAACTCAGCACAAAAATTTGCCGATAAATATGGTGCGACCAAAGCATATGGCACATATGAAGCATTAGTAGCAGATCCAAATGTGGATATCATATACGTGGCGACTCCACACCCATATCACAAGGAAAATGTACTGACAAGCTTACGAGCTGGAAAAGCTGTTCTATGTGAAAAGCCATTTACTGTTAATGCAAACGAGTTAGACGAACTAATTACTTATGCTAAAGAAAAGAAATTATTTTTAATGGAAGCAATGTGGACAAGATTTTTACCAGCAATTCGTCAAGTTCGAAAATGGATTAAATCAAATGCAATTGGTGAAATTCGTCTTGTTAAAGCAGACTTTGGTTTTCGAGCACCATGGTTACCAGAGTGGCGCTTACTCAACCCTAACCTTGGTGGTGGGGCTCTATTAGATGCAGGCATTTATCCTGTCTCTTTTGCATCGATGATCTTTGGGGCAAATCCAGAAAAAGTGGTGAGTACAGCACACATCGGTGAAACAGGAGTTGATGAACAGTTTTCTATCCTGTTAAGTTATTCAGATGGAAAAGTGGCTAGTTTAAATGGAGCTATTCGAGTTGGCTTAAAGAATGAGGCAACGATTCATGGAACAAAAGGCTACATTCAAATCCCCTCTTTCCATAATGCTAGAGAGGCTTCTTTACACGTAGCTGAAACGGTGCAAACATTTAAAGATAATCGTGAATCATTAGGCTTTCGCTTTGAGGCAGAAGAAGCTGGGCGCTTGATTCAAAACAACCAGCTAGAAAGTGATATTATGTCGTTAGATGAATCAGCAGCGATTATGAAATTAATGGACAACATTCGAGCACAGTGGGGATTAACTTACCCTTTTGAATCAAATTAAATGGAGAAGGAGGCTTTCCTCCTTCTTCATTTATGAATATTTTATGAACAGTCTTTTTTTTCATTGCAATTATATACCCCTAATGGTATTATTAGTTTGTGAAATAAATAACGATGAAGTTGTCAAAAATGAATAAAGAGTAGTTTATTATATTGGAGGTTTAATGAATGAGTAAACGTGTATTAATAGTAGGTGGCGTAGCTGGAGGGGCTTCTGTAGCAGCAAGAGTTCGTCGTTTAGATGAACAAGCGGAAATTATAATGTTTGAAAGAGGGCCACATGTATCGTTTTCAAATTGTGCTCTTCCCTACCATTTAAGCGGAGAAATTGAAGATAGTCGTCGTCTTGTGCTAATGAATCCAGAAAAATTTGATATGCAATATCGTATTGAAGCACGAACAAATAGTGAAGTAATAAAAATTAATCGTGATAAAAAAACGATAACAGTAAAAAACACACAAACAAGTGAGGAATACGAAGAGCAATACGATCAGCTAGTGCTTTCTCCTGGTGCAAGCCCAATTGTGCCACCGATTGATGGAGCAGATAAGAAGCATGTATTCACTGTGCGAAACGTAGTTGATATAGAAAAACTCAATCAATACGTACAACAAAAAGAGATTGAGAACATCGCCGTTATTGGTGGGGGCTTTATCGGGATTGAAGTAGCAGAGAATTTAGCTTATGCAGGAAAAAATGTGTCATTAGTAGAAGCGCAAAATCAAGTGATGGCACCATTTGATTATGATATGGTGCAAATTTTACACAAAGAAATGCTGGATAAAGGAATCAACCTCGTATTAAGTGACGGGATTACCAAAATTGAAGAGAACCAAATTCAGTTACAATCAGGAAATAAAGTAGCTGCTGATGCCGTGGTGATGGCAATTGGTGTTCGTCCAGAAACAACACTTGCTAAACAAGCAGGTTTAGCAATCGGTACGACAGGTGGTATTAAAGTAGATCACAATTATCGAACAACAGATGAGGCAATTTATGCTGTAGGTGATGCAATTGAAGTACACCATAAAATTACTGGTCAAAAAACACGTCTTGCATTAGCTGGCCCAGCACAAAGACAAGCACGTGCAGCAGCAGGCCATATGTATGGTATTCCACATCGAAATACTGGTGTAATCGGTTCTTCTGGAATTAAAATATTTGATTTAAATGCTGCCTCAACTGGTATCAACGAAAAACAAGCAAAAGCAGCAGGTATTGATTATGACTATGTGTATGTAATTCCAACAGATAAAGTTGGCATTATGCCTGGAAGTAATGTAATGCATTTTAAATTGCTGTTTGAAGTGCCAACTGGAAAAATCCTTGGTGCACAAGCAATCGGAAAAGGGAACGTCGATAAGCGAATTGACGTGATCGCTACAATGATCATGATGAACGGTACGCTAGAAGATCTAAAAGAGCTTGAACTGGTTTATTCACCTGTCTATGGAACTGCAAAAGATGTAGTGAACTTTGCTGCACTAGTAGGGCTGAATGTTTTAAATGGTGAGATAAAACAAGTTAAAGTGTCTGATACAAGAGAACTTGTAGAAAATGGTGCATTTATTATTGATGCAAGAGAGAAAAAAGAATATGAAGCAGGTCACTTAAAAACGGCAAAAAATATTCCATTAAGTGAATTTAGAAATCGTTTGGGTGAGATTCCAACGGATCAACCAGTATATATTCACTGCCGTTCTGGTCAGCGTAGTTATAATGTCGTTGCTGCTTTACGCAATATGGGATACGGCAACGTGTTTAATATGTCAGGATCATATCTAGGAATTTCTCTATATGAATATTTTAATGACCGAGCAGAAGAAAGAGAACCGATTGTAACGAAATATAATTTTAAATAATCGTCTATCTACAACTAATTGGAAAGGTAGTGTACTGATTTGCACTACCTTTTTCCTGTTAATGAAATCAAGCTTACGAGTCAAGTTTTGTAAGCATATACTATTAAAACAAGCATCATTTTTTATAAACAAATGAGTCGGAAAAGGTTTTTCTGCAAATCGAAAATACTGCTATGCTCTACATTTTCTTTGTAGCATGTTATAATAAATCCATCACGTATTGGAGGAAATAAAGATGGAGCAAGTATCTACAGATACAATAGAAGCAAGTAAAACTTCATTTCTTCAAGATGTCAAAGCGCTTTTCAAAGGACTTGTGCTTGTTTCTAACATATTACCAGTGCTTGCTGGAATAACTGCTGCACTTTATGTGAATCAAACTGCCACACATTCCATACTATCTACTATTCTTACATTGTTAGGAACGACATGTGTCATTGCAGGCGCGCTTGTGTTTAATAACTGGTATGATGTAGATATAGATGCAGTGATGAAACGTACAATGCATCGCCCGACAGTAACAGGCCAATTCGCATTATCTACTGTTTTTAATATTGCTATGATTCTATCTATTATTGGATTTATATTGTTAAGTTTCACAACGCTTTTAACCGTTATTTTTGCATTAATTGGCTGGGTTACTTATGTTTTTTTATATACAATTTGGGCCAAGCGTAGATATACTTGGAACACCATTATTGGTAGTGTATCTGGTGCGGTTACACCTTTAATTGGCTGGTATGCGATTACATCAGAGCTCTCACTTATTCCAATTGCTATGGTAGTTATCCTTTTTCTTTGGCAAATGCCACATACGTATGTAATTGCCATTAAAAAGTATAATGAATATAAAGTTGCTGGTGTTAAGATGCTACCCGTTACGCATGGAATTGATGTAGCGAAAAGAAGAACAACCTATTATCTAGCCAGCTTAATTCCTAGCTCGTTATTATTTTATCCACTTGGATCTGTATTTATGATAATTGCAGTTGCCATGGCTAGTGCTGGATTCATGATTGCTATTACTGGTTATCTGAAGCAAAAGGATGATTGGAACTGGGCGAATCAAATTTTCCTATTCTCAGTTAATTACATTATGTTACTGTTTATAGGAATCGTTATCGCGACATTTGTTTTATAGTTAAAAAGTCTAGTATTTTCTAATATGAAGTAGTATTATTTTCATTAGAGAGAATGACAGACTATCACATAGTATGCTGTTCTTAAGAAATAACAATTGAAAGGATAGGTGACGAATGAAAAGTACTGGTATTGTGAGAAAAACTGATCATTTAGGACGAATCGTATTACCAAAAGAATTACGAACATCTTTAAATATTGCAAATAAAGATCCTTTAGAAATTTTTACAGATAGTGATCGAATTGTTTTACGTAAATATAATTCAACTAAATCGTGTATGATTACTGGAGAAATTAGTGATCAAAATCAATCTTTTTTCAATGGGAAAATCACGCTTAGCCCTAAAGGAATCGAATTGTTACAACAAGAATTGCAATCATAATTACTTTTAAGCGAACGCACTTGTTTGAAGCAAGTATGTTCGCTTTTTCACGTGAATCATTTGTCCTCTATATGGATTGGTATAGACAACTATAGTTTTTCTATGCTAATCTTGAATTATATGAAATAAAATAGCAAGGAGCGGTTATATGTCTAAAAATAATACACTTTTAATTAAAAATGTGCGAATAATCACAGAGACAGTATGTAAGGAAAATGGATGTATTAAAGTAGTAGACGGAAAAATCACTGCTATTATGGATGCAATCGGTGATGACGTAGAAAGTTCTGTTGTTGATGGAAATGGATTAACTGCTATACCAGGGTTTATCGATTCCCATATTCACGGAGCAAATGGTGCCGATGTAATGGATGCCACGCCAGAAGCAATGGAAACAATGGCAAAAGCACTTCCAAAAGAAGGTACAACAAGTTTTCTTGCTACGACAATTACACAATCAGATCAAAATATTGAAGCTGCACTGAAAAATGTAGGTGCATATGATAATAAACCAGGGCAAGCAGAGGTTGTTGGTGTGCATCTGGAAGGGCCTTTTATTTCTACAAAACGTGCTGGTGCACAACCCGAGAAGTTTATCCAACAAGCCGATTTAGAAAAGTTCAATCATTGGCAAACACTAGCGAAAAATAAAATTAAAACAATCACAATGGCGCCAGAAACAGATCCAACTGGCGAATTTATTAAAGCCTTATCTGCACAAGGTATTAATGTTTCAGCAGGACATACAGATGCGGGTATCAATGAGATGAAAAAAGCTATTTCTCAAGGGGTAAGTCAAGTAACGCATATTGCAAATGCAATGACAGGAATTCACCATCGAGATATTGGTGTAGTAGGTGCTACTTTATTACTCGACCAAATAAAAGCAGAATTGATTGCAGATGGTATACATGTTTCGCCAGAAATGATTGAGCTAATTTATCAAAATATTGGTAGTGAGCGATTAATGTTAATTACTGATGCACTTCGAGCGAAATGCTTACCACCAGGCGAATATGATTTAGGTGGTCAAATGGCAACAGTCAACCATGAAAAAGCAGTGCTATCAGACGGAACATTAGCGGGAAGTATTTTACGTATGATAGACGCAGCTAAAAACATGACTGAATTTACAGAAGCAGACATGCAAGACATTGTGCAGATGACAGCAGTGAATCCTGCTAAACAACTTGATATTTATGACCGTAAAGGAAGTATTAGCATTGGGAAAGATGCAGATATTGTATTGATAGACAATAATTGGCGTGTGCACTATACTATCTGTAGAGGCAATATTGCATACTCAATTCAAGAAAAAGAATAGGAGAGATAAAATGGACTTTATTATTGTAGACAATTATGAAGAGATGAGTAAAAGAGCTAGGGATATATTTGTAGAAAAAGTAAATAAGAAGCCTAATGCAGTACTAGGTCTAGCAACTGGTTCTACACCAGAAAGATTTTATGAGTTATTAATTGATGCGTACAAGCAAAATAATGTATCATTTGAAAATGCAACAAGCTTTAATTTAGATGAGTATGTAGGTGTTTCACCAGATAACTCACAAAGTTATCACCATTATATGAATGAGAAGCTTTTTAATCATATTAATTTACCTGCTAAACAAGCGAATCTTCCAGAGGGTGAGACAGAAGATTTACAAGAAGCTTGTAACAAATATGAGGAAAAGATTAAAAATGCAGGCGGTGTTGATCTTCAGCTATTAGGAATTGGATTGAATGGTCATATCGGATTTAATGAACCAGGTACTCCATTCGACCAAGAAACCCATGTTGTGGACTTAGCACCCTCAACTCGTGAAGCAAATGCTCGTTTCTTTGATTCGATTGATGAAGTACCAACAAAAGCGATCACGATGGGTATTAAAACAATTATGCAAAGTAAACAAATCGTATTACTAATCTCTGGTGAAAAGAAAGCAGATTGTTTATATCAATTAGTAAATGATCCAATATCGGAAGATTTCCCTGCTTCTATTTTAAGAGAACATCCAAATGTAACAATTATTGCTGACAAAGCGGCAGCATCAAAAATAAATAAGTAAGAATAAGGGGACAGGCGATGATAGGCGCTGTCCCTTTTCTAATCGGACAAGGGATAAGGGAGTCTGTCCCCACCACTATTCCAAATCAGGGAGGTTAAGTCATGGAGTTGAGGCAATTGCAATATTTTCTTGAGGTGGCTAAGCGTCAAAGTATCTCTAGGGCTGCCGAAGCGCTACATATCTCGCAGCCAGCTTTAAGTAAAATGATAAAAAACTTAGAAATTGAATTAGGGATGACATTATTACTTCGAACCAATAAGACAAGTGAGTTAACCGATGCTGGGATGGTTGTGTTTGAATATGCGAAAAAAATGAATCAACAAATTGATGATATGATGACTATTTTGCATGATCTGACCGAATTAAAACGAGGGGAAATTCATTTTGGGTTACCTCCAATCATTGGGAGTTTATTTTTCCCAAATGTATTGGCTGCATTTCACAAAGCATACCCGAATATAAAAATTACCATCACAGAATATGGAGGCGCAAGGGTAGTTAGAAGTGTTGCAGAAGGGGAATTAGAGTTAGGTGTAACAGTGTTACCAATCGATGAAAGTCAGTTTGAGATTTATCCGCTATTTAAAGAAAATATGCAATTAATTGTACATCGTGATCATATGCTGGCTCATCGGAAGTCAGTAGATTTAAGTGAACTAGAAAAAGAAGAATTTATTTTTTATCATGAGGATTTTTCCTTGCATGATATGATATGGAAACGTTTTTTAGAGGTTGGCTATGAACCAAATATTTTATTTAAAAGCTCACAATGGGACTTGATGTCAGAAATGGTTGCTGCCGATTTAGGTATTGCTATTTTACCAAAATCGATATGTGAAAGGGTAAAAAGTAAATCCATTCGTGCCATCAATTTGACACCTGCAATCCCTTGGAATCTGGCAGTAATTAAAAAGAAAGGAAAATATCTTTCTCACGCCGGTCAAACATTTATCGATTTTATCCACTGATCTAGATATAACCAAAAGTTATGATGATCATAAAATATATGTATTTTACGAATACCAAAGACTCATGTATGCTATAAGAAAGGTTATATGTTAGTCAGGAGTGTTCGATGTGAGGATTGGAACAATTATTATACAAATCGTATTTATTCATCTTTTTCTATTTTTAGCAATAGGTTTAAAGCAGTTATTTGCTATTCCATTACCTGCTTCGATCATTGGCTTATTATTACTATTTCTTGCGTTAGTATGTAACATAGTAAAGTTAGAGTGGGTAGAACAAGGGGCAAATTGGTTAATGGCGGAATTATTACTATTTTTTATTCCTTCAGCAGTTGGAATTGTTAATTATAATGAAATTGCTAGTTGGCAAGGCGTGCAAATTGTTATTATTATTGGAATTAGTACTTTTCTCGTCATGAGCTTAACCGCATTCATTGCAGATTGGATAGCGAAGAAGAAGGGGGTGCATGTTAAATGATGATCTTACTTGTAACAGTGATGACTTATCTTTTTTACCGATTAACTAAACAGCTGAATAAAAAAGTTGCTTTTCCGTTATTTCATCCGTTATTAGCCACTCCTTTGTTAATTATCATCGTTATTACAGTGTTGAATATACCAGCAACAGAATATTTAGATGGAGCTGCATTCTTAACACATATGCTAGGACCTGCAACCATCGCATTTGCTATTCCTATCTATAAGCATTTACCACTATTAAAAAAGCATCTAGGTTTAATCATGGTTAGTATTACAGCAGGTTCATTAATTGCCATTTTTACTTCCTATGGACTATCTTTATTGTTACATATTGATCGTAGTTATTTAGTTAGTGTGTTGCCACGATCAATTACTACTCCGATTGCGATGGAAATTTCAAAAGAAATAGGGGGATTACCAACGTTAACGACTGTTTTTGTTATTATTACTGGAATTGTCGGTGGGATCATGGGGCCTGCGGTGATTAAACGTTTTGCGATCACTTCACCAATGGCACAAGGGCTTGCTTTAGGAATGAGTGCGCATGGTGTAGGTACAAATAAAGCGATGGAGTATGGAGAGCAGGCGACTACTTTCTCAACTTTAGCAATGATACTTGCTGCAACGATTACGATTGTTTTGGGAAAACTATTAATACCAACACTTGTTGCGTTCATATAATAAAAGAAAAGCGATATGTTCTAGATGTTCTCTCTAGAATATATCGCTTTTTTAATACTGAAATGGTCAAACAACATGCATCATGTACATCTCTGAAAAAATGCGCACGATGTATAGAAATAGTTATGTCTCGAAAAGAGATTATATAGTGATATTTTATATTTCAAATAAAGGACTTACTGATTCTTGACGATAAACGCGTAAAATAGCTTCACTAAATAATGCAGCTGTACTTAGCTGTGTCATTTTGTTACTCCATTTTTCATCAGGAATTGGAATCGTATCTGTAACGACGAGTTCTTTAATTGGTGAAGCATCAATTTTTTCTGTTGCAATTCCCGATAGGACTGGATGAGTACAAGTTGCATAAACTTCTTTTGCCCCGTTATCAATCAATGCCTGTGCCCCGGTTGTTATACGTCGTCCAGTGTCAACGATATCATCAATAATAATCGCTGTTTTTCCTTCGATATCCCCAACTACACTGAGATGAGGTGCATCAACATCTCTTGGGCCGCGTCGATCTAGAATAGCGATAGGTGCTTCCAAACGATCAGCGAATTGTCGTGCTCGTTTTACACTCCCATGATCGGGTGCAACAACGACAACATCTTCAAATTTTTTATCAGAAAAATAAGCTGCAAGTATTGGAATTCCTGTTAATGGATCAACGGGAACATCAAAAAATCCTTGTGTTTGGGTCGCGTGAATATCTAGTAACATTACACGTGATGCCCCTGCTGTTTCGATCAAATCAGAAACCAGTTTTGCCACGATTGGTTCACGTGCTTTCGTTTTACGATCCTGACGTGCATATCCATAATAAGGGATAACAACATTAATTGTTCTTGGAGAAGCTCGTTTTAATGCATCCAACATAATTACTAATTCCATAATATGTTGATCTGAAGGATCGGATGTAGATTGAACCACATAGACATCACATCCACGTACACTCTCTTCAATATTTATTTGTACTTCTCCGTCACTAAACGTTTTTACAGAACAATCTCCTAGCGTTACACCAGTGTGTTTTGCAATTTTCTTTGCTAATGCTGGATTTGAGCTTAATGTGAATATTTTTAGTTCATTTAACTTGTCTGTTGACACAAACTATCGCCCCTTTTTTAAAAGATAAGAAAGGATAAATTCCAATCAATATTCAGTACACTTTTTTGTAAAGTTATTCGTTACTTAACAAGTAATTAATCCTGTCACTACTAAGTTTGTCCTTTTATATGGAAAACGTGCGTTTATTTATTAGATAAATAAAACAGTTATAGAATGATTGTAAAACAAATCACTAAATAATGCTAGCTATCTTCTATTGAAATAATTAAAATATGCTAGAAATGTTACGATACAATGTAATACTTTAATCGTTGGTTCATTAAATGATTTTATAAAGAGATAGAGACGAGAAAATTATTCTTTGATATAATGTGATATTAGTAAGAAATTATATAATTTTGAAAGTAAAATAAATGATTAGATGTGTGTGTCATCGATGACTATTATCCAAAAGTAATGTTGTACGAATAAGCTAAGATATTTTTCATACAAATTATTAATATGTTTGGCTGATTCTTATTGATGATAAGTTGTAGTAATGATTGGAGGAAATTAGAATGGACTGGAAAAGCAATTATGAAAAATGGAAAAATTTCAATAATTTAGATGAAGAACTAAAAGTGCAGTTGAATGATTTAGAAGGTGATGAGAAAAAATTAGAAGATAGCTTTTATAAAGAATTGGAATTTGGTACAGGTGGCATGCGTGGTGAATTGGGACCAGGGTCTAATAGAATGAACATTTATACCATTCGTAAAGCGGCTGAAGGATTGGCAAGATATATCGATATATATGGTGATGAAGCAAAAACACGTGGTGTAGTGATTGCATACGATTCACGATTCAAATCTCCATTATTTGCAATAGAAGCAGCGAAAACACTTAGTAATCACGGCATTCAGACCTATGTGTTTGATGCATTACGTCCGACACCAGAACTTTCTTTTGCCGTGAGATATTTACATGCATATAGTGGCATTGTTATAACAGCTAGCCATAATCCACCAGAATATAATGGGTTTAAAGTATACGGATCTGATGGTGGACAACTTCCTCCAGGACCTGCTGATGAAGTTGTAAACAAGGTAAATGAGGTAGAAAATGAACTGGAAATTCCAGTTGCAGATGAAAAAGAAATCAAACAAAGTGGTTTGTTACAAATTGTAGGTGACAAGATTGATGAAGCATATCAGCAACAGTTACAAACGATTGTAGTGAATCCATCGATCATTAAACAAGTGGCAGATGATTTCAAGATTGTTTATACACCATTACATGGCACTGGAAATATTCCTGTACGTGAAGGGCTCAAGAGAATGGGTTTCAAGCATGTAGAAGTAGTAGCGGAACAAGAACTTCCTGATCCTAATTTTTCTACAGTCAAATCACCAAACCCAGAAGAACATGCTGCCTTTGAATTGGCAATGAAGCAAGGTGAGAAAACGAACGCAGATATTTTGTTAGCAACCGATCCTGATACAGACCGTGTTGGGGTAGCGGTGAAAAATGATTCAGGAAAGTATCAAGTATTGACAGGTAATCAGGTTGGGGCTTTACTGTTGCATTATTTAATCACTGAAAAACAACAGCAAGGCACATTACCAGCTAATGCAATAGTATTTAAAACAATCGTTACCTCTGAGATTGGTAGAGTCATCGCACATACTCATGGATTAAATATTATCGATACATTAACAGGTTTTAAATTTATCGGTGAAAAAATTAAAGCATTTAAAGAAACTGGAGAATACGAATTTCTATTTGGTTATGAAGAAAGCTATGGCTACTTAATTGGTGATTTTGTAAGAGATAAAGATGCGGTTCAAGCGTGTATGATGGCTGCTGAAGCTGCAGCATATTATAAGACAAAAGGAAAAACGTTATATCAAGGATTACTAGAAGTGTTTGAACAATATGGTTATTATTATGAATCATTGCAATCACTAACTCTAAAAGGAAAAGATGGAGCGGAACAAATTCAATCGCTATTAACAGCATTTCGAACCAATCCACCTAAAGAAATATTAGGAAATCCAGTTGTTGAGATTGAAGATTATCAATCAAGTGAGCGAACATTCACTAATACTGGGGAAACTGAACCAATTGTCTTACCAAAATCAAATGTATTAAAATATAAGTTAGCGGATGGATCTTGGTTCTGTCTACGACCATCAGGTACTGAGCCAAAGATTAAATTTTATTTTGCGGTGAATGGTGATACTTCGGAAGCGACCAAGAATAAATTAAGTAACTTTGAAGCTGAAATCATGAAACGTGTACACGAATTAACAGATTAATCATAAAAAAATTCTAAATAAAACAGTGAAGAATCAATCAAATTAGTTTGGCTCTTCACTGATTTTTTATTACTATTGCCTTCACTCAGAGCGTATGCCATAATTAGTGAAACCTTTTACGTAATACAAGCGTCCATAATATACAAGCATCATACACATGAAAAATATAAATAAATATGTAACTGTAGAAAGAGGTGCTTTTGTAATGAGCAAAAGTAGATTAACAAATAAAAAGACGAAAAAAAGAAAAGGATTAAGAATTGCACTTATTATCTTCATCCTTCTTCTGCTAGGTATTGTAGCTTTTTTATTTTCTATCTGGTGGAATGCCAAGCAAACGGTAGATGATGAAATTCATCAAGGAATCGACAGTATCGACACTACAGTAGCAAAAGATAAGATCAATAAGGGAGAGTCACTCAATGTATTATTGTTAGGTGTTGATGAGCGGAAAAATGATTCTGGGCGCTCAGATGCTTTAATGATACTTTCCATTCATCCAGATGATGATAGTATTCAAATTATTAGTATTCCGAGAGATACTAGAGCTGAAATTGTTGGTAATGGTACAACAGAGAAAATAAATCACGCCTATGCAAAGGGTGGAGCCAACATGGCTGTAGATACAGTAGAAAAATTCCTTAATATTGAATTAGACTATTATGTGAAAGTAAATATGGAGGGATTAGAAGGACTGGTCGATGCTGTTGGTGGAGTTACTGTACAAAATGAGCTAGCATGGGTCGATTCAGGGTATTATAAAAAGGGGTATGCATATAAAGAGGGTGAGATTCATTTAGATGGTGCCCAAGCATTAGGCTATGTTCGCATGCGTAAGCAAGATCCAGAAGGTGATTTTGGACGGACGAAAAGACAGCGTAAAGTGATTGAAGCTATTATTAATGAAGGTGCAAGTTTTGGTTCCGTTACAAAAATAAGTGACATCCTAGATGTACTAGGAACAAATGTAGAAACAAATATGGACTTTACTGATATGCAAAATTTATTTTTAAATTACCGGAATACAAGAAAAAATATTAACACGTATATGTTGGAAGGACAAGCACAGATAATAGACAGAGTTAATTATTTAATTGTGTCAGAAGAAGAAATTAATAAAGTGCATGATATGATTACTAAGTAGTGGGGTTAGTCCGTGTCTTCTCTTAAAAATGCGGACATAATATTACAGAAAAAGACGTCTTTAATGAAAGGCGTCTTTTCGTCTGCATGATAATCCCCAAAAAAATATGTAGTTATTACTCAGATTCAAATGTTAAGTTCTAAAGGGTGTTTGTAATGTAGAAAGCAGAGGATAAGAATCCCGGAATTTCTATCGTTTTTTTGTCATTATTGTCGATAAATCTGCCTTATTAAATCAATAAGTTCTGAGCGGATAAATAGGTGGATTATTTGGAAGAAAATAAAAAAGAAGAGAGATGTTATTAATTATTTTTTTTGTTAGACGAAACAATATAATCATAAATTAGCTTGTCTAATTCTTGTGAAATAGCTACTATATCTTGTTTGTTTTGTGTATTATCAAAATGTTGATACATTTGATGTCTAAGTTCTTCAATCTTTTCTATTTTTTCCTTGTCTGATTGATCAATTATTTTTTTATTCTCTTGAAGGAATGGAATCATTCTCACCACCCAATAAAAAGTTGATAGTGTTAGTCTATACCAAAGGTGATAGAAAGTAAATAGAAGGAATTTAACTAATTCTGTCGATTCATGTTTTTTTATTGAATGGGATTTATGGAACAAAAACCCCCTTTAAATAAGAAAAGCTATTCTCGTTTTATTGAGAATAGCTTTTCTTAAATGATCAGCCTGTATTGCGTAGTCCAGCTGCTATACCATTAATAGTAAGCAATACTTCGGTTAATAGATTGCTTAGCACTTCTTCATTACTTCCGTGCGCATCTTCCATCCGAAGTTGTGAAATTAAATTGACTTGAATTAAGTTCAGTGGGTCTACTAAAGGATTACGTAATCGAACAGATTCTTTAATATTCGGTTTATGATCCATCAGCTCTTCTTGTTTTGAAATTTTTAATACCATCGTTTTTGTTAAATGGTATTCTTCAACAATTTGGTCATAGATGCGTGTTTGGATCTTTTCATCTGCAACCATTTTAATATATTCTTTAGCTGTAGTAAGGTCTGCTTTTGTAAGAGCCATTTGTAAGTTATTAATGGTTGATTGAAAGAAAGGCCAAGTGTCATAAAGCTCTTGTAATAAAGCTAAGTCATCTGTTTCTTTGATAAATTGATGAAAGCCAGTTCCAGCAGCGAACCAAGCAGGAAGTAGCTGTCTACTTTGCGTCCAAGCAAATACCCATGGAATTGCACGTAAATCTTCAAATCGATCACTACCTTTACGTTTCATAGGTCGAGAGCCAATATTTAATGCCCCCAACTCATTCAATGGTGTGGCTTGGTTGAAATAAGTTAAAAATCCATCATCATCAAATACTAATGATTGATATTTATTTAATGCATAATTAGAAATACTGCTCATTGCTTTTTTCGCTTTTTTAGATGGAACATCCTTTTGGACTGAATCCTCTGTCAATCCAGCAATTGAAGTCATCATTGTTGTAGTGGCTTGTTCCAAACTACGATAAGCAATATCAGTTAATAAATAGCGCGAAGATAGTACTTCCCCTTGCTCGGTAATCTTCACTCCATCACCTAAAGTGATAGGTGGTTGTGATAAAAGACTAGTGTAAAGTGGTCCGCCACCACGACCTAAGGAGCCACCACGACCGTGGAAAAATTTTAATTTTACACCGTAAGAAGAAGCGATAGAGTGAATTTCCTCCTGTGCTTGATAAAGCTCCCAGTTAGCAGTTAACGTTCCACCATCTTTGCTGCTATCAGAGTAACCAAGCATAATTTCTTGTAATTCACCACGTGCTTCAAGGTGTTTGCGATATAATGGGATGTCAAATAGTTCCTTAATCATCGCAGGACCATTTTTTAAATCATCAATCGTTTCTAATAAAGGTGCAACATGGAGTCGACTTTTTACATGCCCGTTTGGATAAACACGATATAAACCGACTTCTTTTGCGAGTACAAGTACTTCAAGTAAATCACTTACTGAAGCTGTCATACTGATTAAGTAAACTTCAATAGCACGTTCGCCAAATGTATCTTTTACGTCTTTGATCATTCGGAATGTGTTAATCATTTCTTGTGTTTCATCTGAAAACTCGTCATAAATAGATATAAGCGGACGAGGATCTTCTAATACTTTCTTTAGAACTTCTAATTTTTCAGCTTCAGCTAATTCTTTATATGTTGGTGCAATATTTACTTGACGCAGAATTTCTGCAATTGCAGCTTCATGTTCTCCACTATGATTACGTATATCCAGTGTAGCTAAATGGAATCCAAAGACTTCTACTTGACGGATTACTTTACGTAATAATTTAACTGGATTGTTAGATGAATGATGCATGACTAAACTATCTTGAATCAAATGTAAATCATCAAGTAATGCATGTGCATCAACATATGCACGGTCGTCATCTATTTCTGTGTATTCAATACGTTTTAACATTAAGCCAAGTTTAATTCGATATACTTCATCCTCTTTATGCCAACCACTGTAATTCAATTCTTTACGATCTTTTTCGATCGACTGTAAAATCTCATCGCTCACTTCAACTTTTTTCGTTGATTGACTCAATAATTCCTTTAGCCTATCTAGTGAATCTTTATATTTATTGAGCACAAGTGATCGATGTTCTCTAAGTGTTTGTAGCGTTGTCTTGGCAGTAACATTTGGATTTCCATCACGATCTCCACCAATCCATGAGCCAAAACGAAGAAAAGAAGGCACATGCCAACGTCGATTGTATTTTTCGAAAAGTAGATCTTCTAAGTCTTGATGTAATCGTGGTAACACATCAAATAGCACTTTATCAAAGAAGTATAACCCATTCGAAACCTCTTTCATGACGGAAGGTTTTTTCTCGCGAATTTCAGATGATTGCCACAATATTGTTATCTCGTTTTCAATTGTTTCTTGAATCACTTTTTTAGAGTATCTTGTATAGGAATGATCCCAAGCTTTTAATAAGTCTGCAATACGTTGGTGAATACGCAACACGGTTCTTCTTGTGGCTTCAGTGGGATGTGCTGTTATAACTAATTCTAAAGATAATTGTTCTAGTAATTCTTCAATTCTTTCTGGTGTGATGTTATTTTCAAATAAACGATTCACCCCATCCTCTAAAGACCCCGGTTGAATGATCGAATCATCTTGAGCTTGATATTCTCTACGTCTTCTTCCACGATACGTTAATTCAGCGATATTGAATAGCTGTAAGTTCACAGAAAATGCTCGAATTACATTTTCTCTAAGCGGTGGTTCCAGCTGATCAATTTCTTTTTTAATTTGTAAATACATATTTGGATCTTGCGAATCTCTTAATGATGTTGTTAACGTACGAATTTTGTTAACTTTTTCAAGTAATTCTTTCCCACCCTCATGAAATAATACGTTATCTAATATTTCATTCAGGTACTCTACATCGCGATGCAGAGATACAGTACTATTTCCTTTCATACTCAATTCCATTTCGCTCACGTCCTTTCAAAGAATGCTATTAAAATACGGTATACTTTTTTGACAAATAGACGATGTACTGTTTACAGTTTTTGTTTAAAGACATGTATCTATTTTAACATGTTTCTCTAATGAAATTAACAGAAAAGTTTGTATTTTTAATTATATTCCCATTTTTTACAGCTCATGATCATATTAGTGTATAAGAAATTCGCTATAGAACAGTATATTTAATAAGTGTATCTGAATTAGTCTCATTTGAAAAGTAAAATAATTGAAGACAAAATAAAAATAACTATTGATAACGGTTACATTTTTGTATATGATAGAATATGTAGCAAGCGAGCTGCATCCCTTCGAAAGTATTTGCCTGCATTTTTTATATGTTGCATCATGTCTTAGCGTGCTGCAATATAAAAAAGGATGCAGGTATTTTTTAGTATTGGTAGAAGGGGGGGTAGCATTTTTTTGTAAAAAAATGAATATCGACGATTTTTGGAGATGATCGGCGCTCAGCTGAAGGAAATAGCAAAAACGTAGCGATGAATACTTATCGCTACGTTAGTTGATTACTTATTTATTTACGTGTTGTGGGTGATCTTGAGACACCAGCGATAAATTAGTGGCTGCTGCATTGCTAATTACTTGTTCAGGATTTTTACACCCAGGAATGACTGTAGTGACTGCGGGGTGCTGTAAACACCATGCTAATGCCCAAGTTGCCATGGGAGTATTTTCAGGAACTTCTTTTTTCATTATCTCTTCCACTTGTTTTAATTTCTCTGTTTGCTCCTCTTTATCACGGCGAGATCGGACATCTGAAGGTTCAAAGTTAGCCCCTGGTTTATATTTCCCGCTCAAATAACCACTTGCTAATGGAACACGTGCTAGAATGCCTAACTGTTCTTTTTCTGCTATTGGAAAAATCTCCTGTTCAGGCGCTTGATCTAATCGATTGTAAACGACTTGAAGTGCGTTGACCCCAACTTCACGAGCTGCTGTTACTTGATAAGGATCGTCGTTTGTTCGTAAGGAAACCCCAATATGACGTATTTTACCTGCTTGTTTTTGCTTATCTAGCATTGTCCAAAGCGTGTCATTATTAAATTCTTCATCTGTACAAGAATGGGCTTGATAGAGGTCGATATACTCTGTGTTCAAGGCTTTTAATGATTGATCGAGCTGTTTTAAGACATCGTCAGAGTTCCAGTGTCTTGTCCGTTCAAAGGCGCGATGAAAATGATGTCCAAACTTAGTTGCAACGATCCAATCTTCTCGGCTGTGTCTTTTTAAATACTCCCCAATGAAACGTTCAGATAAATGATCACCGTAACATTCTGCTGTATCAATTAAATTGATGCCTTGTGCATTTGCCTCGTCTAGAATAGCATCCACTTCTTTTTGGCTAAAATCTTTTCCCCATTCTCCACCAAATTGCCAAGTTCCCAATCCAATGACTGAAACGTCTAAATTCGTCGTGCCAATTCGTCTATATTGCATGCTAGAATCATCCCTCTTTCATTGTTATTCATTTTATGCCCAAAGAAATATGTAGCTCTAGTGTACCGTATAAAAGGGAAGTTAGACAAAAAAATAGCATCCAACTAGAAGTGGATGCCAAATAGGGGGACAATCTAATTTGAAAATTTAATATTCTATGTAAAAACTTTCGTCATTAAGTTTTTCACAAGAATATTCATCACCAAAATTGTAACCGTTTTCATTATAGTATATATATTAAAGTTACGCATGAGACGAAAGGCCTATTTTAAAGAAAAGATACAAGTTGTATATCATGTTAATCATAGTATGACACGCCCTGTTACTTTTTCGCCGTACGATCAAATAAGTCTATACTTTATTCCACCAATGCTAATGCTTGATCTAATACTACATCACCTTTCAATCTTCCATAAGCCATACCATCAATAACAGCAACTTTTATCCCTAAAGGTTCTAGCGCCTGCTTAATCTTTTTTTCAAGATAACGGATTTGTGGTGCAATTAAGACAACATCTAATTCTTCTGTGTGATCTAGCAATTCAGGTTCTCCAACCGCAGAGATGTCAATGGTCAGATTTCGAGCTAATCCTTCATGTTTCATTTTACTAACTAATAAAGAAGAGGATAATCCTCCAGCACAAACTAAAATAATTTTCATTATAAGCCCCTACTCTCTTCATTAATATAGTTCTATTATATAAAAAAATGCAGCAATCAAACAGGGGGAAAACATATGTTATTTTATTGAACGTAATTAGTATGTAATAAAAGTCTATGCTAACTATATACAATAAAATTCATCCGTAGAGCATGCACTCTACGGATGATGATATAAATTTATTTAACTAATTCTAATGCTTGATCTAATACTTTTCCACCTTGAACGGTGCCATAGGCAATGCTATCAATAACAGCAGCTTTTATACCCATTGGCTCAACTTTTGCTTTAACTTGTTTTTCTAGGTATCTTACTTGTGGTCCAATTAAGACAACATCTAACCCCTCAAGATGATTGCTTAATTGTGATTCAGGAATTGCTTCAATATCAGCAGCCAAATTACGTGCTTCTGCTTCTTTTTTCATTTTGCTAACAAGTAATGAAGTTGACATACCTGCTGAACAAACTAAAATTATTTTCATGATCATTCTCCTTTTATTTCTTTATAGAGTCCAATAATAGCATTAGCCATGTCTTTAACAACCATAGAAGTCATTAAATGATCTTGTGCGTGAATGAGAATCACACTAATATCTTGGCTTTCCCCACTACTTTCTTTTTGCAAAAGCTGTGTTTGAAAATGATGTGCTTCAGTAAATTCTTGACCAGCTTCTTCTATCTTTTTCTCAGCTTCATCGAATTTTTTTTCTTTTGCTAATTCTATTGCTTCCATCGATAATGAGCGTGCATTACCAGCGTGTAAGATAATGGAAAATGAGATGGTTTGCAATGTTTCGTTCTGTTCCATGAAGTTAATTCACCTCGTTTTGTTTTTTTAGCGTTTTCATTCCAGCAATAACAAATGGAATGTACATAACAACAGCTAGCGCTATATTAACTAATTGCAATGCAATACCTCTCCAGCTACCCCCAGTGACAAGATACCCACTTAGAATTGGTGGTGTTGTCCAAGGTACAATCGCAACCGTTTTTGGTACAAGACCTAAGTCCAATGCAAAGAAAGAAACAACTGTTAATGTTACAGGTATTAAAATAAACGGAATAAGCATTACTGGGTTTAATACGATTGGTAACCCAAAGATTACTGGCTCGTTAATGTTAAATATACCAGCTGGTGCAGATAATTTCGCTATTTCTTTATATGGATGTTTCTGCTTTCCTTTAACTACAATAAAGATTGCAATAATTAAAGCAATTGTTGTCCCGGAACCGCCCATAAATACAAATGAATCTAGGAAAGGCTTTGTTACAGTATAAGGTACTTCAAATGCTGACATACCATCTTGGAATAGTGCTAAGTTTTCTTCAATTAGTGGTAAATAAATCGGTTCAATAACTGATCCAATAATGTTTGTACCGTGTAAACCGAAAAACCAAAGCAAGTGATTTAAAAATGATACAACCATTGCTGCAGGTAATGTATTACCTATACCTTGAAGTGGAGCTTGTATTACGTTAAAAATGACTTCGAAAATACTAATTTCACCAACAACAGTCATGATGGCTTGGAAAATACCTACGATTACTAAAATTAATGCAGTTGGTATTAAAGCTTGGAAAGAACGTGACACTCCTTCAGGTACGCCATCAGGCATCTTGATCGTTAGTTTAGCATTAACTAATAGACGAAACAACTCTGTAGTTAAAAGGGAAACGATAAGTGCTACGAATAACCCTTGTGCACCTAACCATGCAAAGTTTAGCCCCCAATCTTCTGTTACAGGAACTAACATAATGAAAGAAGCGATAGAGATTAACCCAGCTGCTAAGCCATCTAGATCGTATGATTTAGCAAGGTTATACGCTACTGAAAACGCAATCAATAAACCGATTACAGCAAAGGAACCATTCCATACCGTTCCCCCAACATTTTGCCAGTTACCTTCACCAAAAATACTATTTAAAAAGCCAACTAAGTCCACAGGACCAAACTTCGGGAAGTTATTAATTAAAACTGCAAGTGAACCAATGATAATTAAAGGCATAATTGCGACAAAACCATCTCTGACAGCTACTAAGTGTCGTTGCGAACCAATACGTCCGGCAATTTCAATAAATTTTTGTAAAAATTTGTTATCCATTTAAAAAACCCTCCAAAACATTATATATATCTGTTGTTTACCCCTTCAGTTAGTACATTTTTTACAATCCACCTATTAACCTAACTTATCTTACTAGTTAATTTATTTTTAAATAGTCTTCGCTAAATCATTAGCCTCCTTATTTGTATTTAGGTGGAAGAGAAAGCGAAGACTATTTAATCAATTATTTAAAAAACTGTGGTAGATGATCTTTATGAGCTTCTAGTAACTCATTCAACATCGTTTCTGCTACTTGTTCATCTTGAATTAATGGGTTCATCATGAAACTGAGGTAAGCGTCATGATAGTCTCCGGAAAGACTAGCTTTGATTACCTGCTGTTCAAACGCTTTCATGTTAGACACATAACCTTTAATTGAGCTAGGTAAGCTACCAATTGAAATAGGTAGTGGTCCATCTTTATTGATTAAGCAATTAGCTTCAATTACCGCGTCATCAGGTAAATCAGAGATTGTTCCGTTATTTAACGTATTAACAGTTATAATATTTTGTCTATTATTATATAGAGAATCCATTAAACTACAAGCCACATCACTGTAATACGCGCCGCCTCTTTTTTCTAATTCAGCAGGTTTATCTGCTAGATCAGGATTTTCATACGTTTTAAATAAAGTACCTTCAAGTGCTTGAACCACTTCTGCACGAGTCCCATTTTCCTTAAATGCTGCAATGTCTTTTTCAAGTACTTGTTTCGTTTGGAAATAATACTGATGGTATGGGTTTGGCAATAATCGGAACGACTTAATAAATGTTTCTGACCAACCTAAGTTAACAATGTTAGCAGGTGCGTAATCCATTTCTTTTGAACTTAACTTTTCCAAAACTTCATCAATACGATCGACACCATTGATCCAAACTTTGCGGCCGAAAACGAAATGGTTTAAACCGATAAATTCAATTTGAACGTCTTCTGGCTTAACATCCATAATTTCAGCAATCGAATGACGCATGTTGAAAGGGATGTTACAAACACCAATAACTTTTTTATGTGGTGAATGATTCAATAATGCTTCGGTAACGATACCTGCTGGATTGGTAAAGTTAATTAACCACGCTTCAGGACAAATCTCATGAATTTCTTCAGCCAATTTCATTAAGACTGGAATTGTACGGAATGCTTTGAAGATACCACCTGCACCATTTGTTTCTTGTCCGATAAAGCCATGACTTAAAGGAATTCTTTCATCCTTTGCTCTCGCATCTAGACCACCTACTCGGATTTGAGTTGAAACAAAATCAGCACCTTGCAAAGCTTCTCTTCGATTAAGTGTCCAAGACAATTCGATTGGAACATTTGCTTTCTTAATCATTCGTTTTGCTAGACTTCCTACAATCTCAAGTTTTTCCTGTCCTTCTTCTATATCTACTAAAACAATGTTGTTGATTGGAAGCGAATGATGACGTGTTATAATCCCTTCGATTATCTCAGGTGTATAACTTGATCCGCCGCCAACAATTACTAATTTCATCTAATCACTCCTTCATATATTGTTAATGTATAATACTTTATTAAAAAGTATCATACATTTTTAATAATGTAAATACAATAGGGTGAAAAACACTAGATTTTAAATTAGAATGTTAAACAAAAGAAATTTTCTAGTATAATAGATACAATGTTGCTTAAAGTATAAACTTTAATTATTAAGCCATTTACAAAATAAAAAAATAATTTCAATTATTGTTATAACATTTCACCAAAATTTGTTATACTAAATACAACACTAAAATATAAATACAGTTGAACTAAGAGGTGTGAAAAGATGAAGAAAAAGCAATCTCTGCACGCGTATATAAAAGAGGAGCTTGTGGAACGAATTAAATCAAACGTTTACAAAGTAGGGGATAAGTTCCCGACCGAGAATGAATTATGTGATGAATTTCAAGTTAGTCGAACAACCGTTAGAAGTGCTTTGAATCAACTTACAATGGAAGGGTACCTAGTTAGACAACGAGGAAAAGGAAGCTTTGTTGCAGAGCCAAAGGTGCATCAAACATTATCAGCTACAACGTATGGTTATGACGAACAATTAAAGTCGCAGGGGAAAAAGGGAGAAATAACGCTGAAAAGCCTGGATGTTGTGCCTGCAACAGGAAGTAGGAAACGTGTTTTTAATTTAGAAGAGAATGATCCTATTCAAAAAATTAAGCGGATTAGAAAAGCAGACGATGAAATCATTCAATATGAAGTTGCTTATATTCCATGGGAGGTCGCTCCAGCGATATCCAAGAAAGATGTGGAGCGTTCGCTTTATCGCTCCTTACAAGAGCATTATCAGGTAGAAATTGCGAAAACTACAGAATTGCTAGAAATTGTTTTAACTGATAAAGATACGAGTAATTATTTAGAGTGCGAGATTGGTCTTCCCTGTTTTTATATAGAAACAGTTGCAGAGGATAAAAATGGTAGAGTGATTGAATTCTCCAAATCTTATTTTAGGGGGGATAAAACAAACTTTAAAATTGAGCGTTATTATTCTTCAAATAACTAAAACAATTGATGGAGGGAAATAAAATGAAAGTAATTTTTAATGCAGATGATTATGGTTTAACAAAAGGCGTTACAAATGGAATTATAAAAGCCCATGTTGATGGAGTTGTAAATTCAGCAACATTAATGATGAATGGGAAAGCAGTTAATTATGCGATAGAACAAGCGAAAAAAACACCGTCATTAAAAGTTGGGATTCATCTAGTTCTTACATATGGCAAGCCTGTCTTAGATCAAGTGCCTGCTATCGTTGATGAAGAAGGGAAGTTTAAATTTAAAAATTCAACAACTGATATAGATGCAATTGAGCTGGAACAAATTGAAAAAGAATGGCGTGCACAGTTAGATGCTTTTCTTGCTACTGGTTTGAAACTAAATCATATCGATAGTCATCACCATGTACATGGGTTGCCACAATTAAAGGAAATTGTGATTAAGTTGGCTACTGATTATCAAGTGCCAGTAAGATATGCTGATTCGATTAAAGAAGAAAAGCATCTATTATATACCGAGCAATTATGGGTTGATTTTTATAAAGAAGGAGTAACCGAAAAAATCTTTGACCAACTTAAAGATTTAGATGTGGATTCAATTGAAATTATGACACACCCAGCAATCGTTGATGCAGAGTTGAAAGAAATCAGCTCGTATTTGTTAGATCGAGAAAGAGAATTAGATATCTTATGTAATCTTGATGTCCCTAAATGGGTAGAGAAATGATTTAAGCGTATACAATCAAGAAAAGTATGTTGGAAATTAGCTTAGAGACGTTTTCATAGTGAATAAGCCTCTTTGTCTTTTGTTATGAAAAAGGTTATAATAGAGTGTAATACCCAGGAAAGGGGATGTCTCTATGGCTTACAATAACAGAAAGAAAGAACCAGTTGAAGAAGTTGATACAACGGTATGGTCTTGTGTGAACGATTCTTGTTCAGGGTGGATGCGAGAAGATTACTCTTTTGAAACAGAACCAACTTGCCCGCTTTGTCATGCAGAAATGGCAAAGGAAAACCGTGTGTTACCCAAACTAAGTTAACGATATGATATAGATGAATGAATAAAGTTTCCATTTACAAGTGGAAGCTTTATTTATTTTTGTCAAAAAAGTCTGTTAGCTTACTTTCTATATGCTGAATTGTTAAAATAAAAAACAGGATGCAACGATTTTATTCCAATAACACCTAAGCTACTTTAGATAGCTTAGATAAAAATTTATGTTTAGATGTGTCCAATAATAGAAAGGGAAGACACGTGATGAATCAATGGTATTTATGTTTAGCTTTTTTTAGGGTTGGTATCCTTGGGTATGGTGGAGGACCTTCTTCTATTCCGCTTGTACAAAAAGAAGTAGTCGAGAAATACAAATGGATGGATAATGAAGAGTTCGGAAATATTCTCGCATTAGCAAATGCATTACCAGGGCCAATTGCAACGAAAATGGCAGGGTATATCGGCTATAGAGTGGCTGGAATATTAGGAATGGTGACAGCAGTTGCTGCAACGATTATACCTACTGTTTTTCTTATGATTATATTATTAACATTTTTGTCATCAGCGAGTAATACGAGATGGGTCAACGGTATGACGGAAGCAGTACTTCCCGTAGTTGGGGTGATGCTAGCTGTACTTACATATAATTTCTTGACAAAGGCAAAAAACGATTTAGGTTGGTTTTGGATGCTAGTTCTTGTGCTCACTTCACTTATTTTTACTGAAATACTAGAAATTCACCCAGCTATTTTAATTCTAGGCTTGTTGCTTGTTGCATTAGTTAAACCCGATGCTAACAAGCAGGAGGAGTCGCCATGAATACATATTGGCAATTGTTTATTGCGTTTTTTATTCCAGGTATTCTTGGCTATGGGGGAGGCCCAGCTTCTATTCCACTTGTTGAAAATGAAGTAGTTAATCGATTTCAGTGGCTGACAGTGAGTGATTTTAGTGAAATGCTTGCAATGGCAAATGCATTACCAGGGCCAATTGCGACGAAAATGGCAGGGTATATTGGTTTTCAGCAAGCAGGTATAATAGGGTCTATCATTGCGATTTTTGCAACAGTCGTTCCTTCATTAATAGGGATGATTCTGTTGCTTCGCTTATTAATGAAATATCAAGATTCGCCAAAAGTAAAACGTTTGACGATATTCATCCGTCCAACAATAGCAGTTCTGCTGGGAGCAATGGCACTTCAATTTTTTCAAGTATCCTATGTGAATAGTGGAGTGTTAACTATGTTAGGAATTGGATGCGTTAGTTTCATCTTGATGGAGCGGTTAAACATTCATCCTGCATTTGTAATAGCAGGTGCTTTAGTGTTTGGGGCACTATTTTTAGGGTAAAGCGAATGATTGCATAGTAATAAAAATAATGTTTTAATATGGAAGTAATTAAACAACTGGAGTGACAGGTTTATGTTAAAGAAATTAGGCAGTATGCTTCTTGTAAGTATGCTATGTACTACTTTAGTAGCTTGCAGCGATAGTGAAGAAGGAGAAAAGGAATCAGCGGAAAATTCAAATAACTCCAAAATAGAAGAAGTGACCGTGTCAGATGATGAAACAGTAGAAGAAGGCATGGTGGTGGCTGTTATTAACGGTAAAGAATTGACTGGGGAGACATATAATAAGGCATATACACAAACAAAAACATTGTTATATGAACAAGGTCAAGATGTAAAAGATCAGGAGTTCATTAAAGAAAAAGCACTAAATGCAATGGTGAGTCAGGAAGTATTATCACAGGATGTAGCAAATAAAGGGATTGAAATTACAAACCAAGAAATTGATAATTATATTACTGAGACAAAAACACAATTTGATTCTGAAGAGCAGTTTGAGAAAGAGTTAGAAAAACTTAATTACACAATAGAAACTTTTCGAAATCAAGTAGCCATGCAATTGGAGCAAAAGGCGTATGTGAAAAAGTCATTTAATGATATTACAGTATCAGACGAGGAGGTAGAAGCGTATTATAATAAATTAAAAGATAAAAGTGAAGATATTCCTAAATTGGGAGATGTGAGAGACAGCATCAAAACACAGCTAGCGAATCAGCAGTTACAAGATAAGCTCAATCAGCGGATTAAAGAACTAAAAGATGAAGCAGAAATTGAAATGAAGATTTAATAGAAAAGGCGCCGTAATAAAACATGATTCCTTAACTAGAAATACTTTTCATATAGAAGTATAATCAGCGCAGTGAAAATATACTTCATTTCCGCAGAAACGGCATCGACACCACATGATGTGTTTCAGTTAGATATTGTTACAGGATCGACGGTTTTTTCGTCTAACATCTATTATGTTTTCAGATGAGTGACTCGTTAGCTCGGGTAAGTTCCTGTAGAACAAGGATGCTCCAACAGCGATACATCGCACGAATAAAAGAAAACACCTTTTTATTTTCAAGGCGTGTCGCATATTTTCACTGCTATATCATGTTTCACCTATTTTTCAAGTTCTTTTCAACCTCTTGTTCTGTAAGCTCACCATTCGTGTTTAAAAGGTGTTCTACGAGATGATAAATAGATAATAATTCATATAAAATAATTATTTCTGGATTAAAGAAAGCAACTGGATTTTCTTTATTGATGAATTGTTCCTCTTGCTTCGATTGCCAAAATTTGTCCGTTAGCTTGTTGATGTACTGGCGATGTTGATGGATCCGAAATGAATCTGGATTTTCCATTGTGTCTGCCAAAGCTTGTATTGCAATTACAATACGACTACTTTGGTCATTTGTCCAAGTGATTTCATCAAAAGGTGTATGAATTAAATTACCGATATGATAATTAATTAATCGTAGCGTAGCCAAATTCTCTTCCTCATCTAGTAACTCTTGCTTGCGTTCCATTGATAAACGATGGTACTTTGCCTCGGATTGTTGATATTGTATTAACTTATCTGTTATGTCTAATCTTCTCTTCAATTGAGTAAATGTTTCTTGCACCCGGACTCTTTCTGCACAATCTTGTGTTTGGAACAAGATATCCTTCGCTATCGCCCTTAACTCTTCGCTAGTTTTATCCATTGCTACATCAATATTCGTTAAAATACGTGATGTGTAATTTGGTGGTAAGACAAACATGTTTACCGCTGTTGAAACAAGTAACCCAATAGAAGTAGTTCCTAAGCGGATAAAGAATGAAATAAGATAATGATCATGAATTACCTCGATCATTGCAACAGAAGTTAAGGTAGCTACAAGAAGCCCTGCGTGTAAGTTCAACTTAGAGCAAGTAATAATGGTTAGAACTGCAGCCGCTGTATACGTAAGTGGAGAATTACCAAATAAAAAAATAAAAAAAACAGCATAAGCAGAGCCAATTGCTGAAGCAGGAAATCGTATCATACCTTTTTTGATTGAATCGTTTACTGTAGGTTCAATTGTAACGATCGCAGTAATAACTGCAAAAACAGCCGGCCAGTTAAGCCATTGACAAATGAGTGATGTTAAAAAAACGGCAACACCTGTTTTTACCACTCTGCTACCAATTAATTTTTTGTGTTTTTTTCTCAATCTTGTCACCTTCATTAGTTGATTTTCCCCTAACCTTAAGTATATCTAACTTGAAAGGGTAATGCCAATAATATTCAATGACAGCTTATGTTGATTTGTTAAAAGTAGTTTAACAGATCAAAAGATAAGGATTTGTTAAAAATAAGGATGATATACATGTAAGTGTTTGCGGTGGATAAAAAGTGGTTCATTTGGTTAGAAAAATTCTCTAACTATGATAACGTAAGCATAAACGGTTCCAATATTAATTAGATAGTAATATTATATTACTATCTAATTAAAGCAAGGGTATGACAGTGAGTAATATATGTGACATGTCTTATAGCGAAAAGGAGTGTTCATATGTTTTCAGTTAATACGTTTCAACCTTATTATGTGAAAGAAGAAGCGGATCGAATTGGAATTGTATTAGCCTATCAGTATTTTTCGCTGCGACTTGATGGTGAAGTATATCAATTTGTTCCTTTAGAGTCACGAAAAATAGAAATCAGTCGACAAACATTACAAGTAATCAACCGGAAAGCTTTTTTTATATTTCAACAAGGGAAAAAGTTTGAAAGTATTGCTTTAGTTGATTTACTTCAAATTCCTGGTTTTGATCAGCGTTTAAAAGCGATTGTTTATCCATATGTAAATGTAGCAGTCGATCAATTGTTTTGTGATGAAGTCGATCAGTGGATTGTTATGTTAGAGAAGCAAAATATGAAGCGATTAATCGATCAATCTTTAGATGAAAAAGATATTGAGCAGTTTATGATATATTCTGATCAATTAAATAATATGTAAGCTCAAGGAGTCAAGAGATATTATTCGTTTTTGTTTTAGTAGTATGATGTAATGATGTGTCGAAGGGTGTGGTGTACCATAGCATAAAAAACAATGCCAGGTAATGAAACCTGGCATTGATGCATTAATATAAATGATTAAATAGCCTTGCTACTTTTTCTACAGTATAGTGACTGCCGCCTTTATCTTCCACATGTTCAATCATCATAGAAAGAATCATTGATTCATCTTCTGGGTAAGCAACAAACCAACCATTTTCTTGCCCTTTTGTATCACTTTGAGAGGTTTTTAGTTCAGCAGTGCCTGTCTTTCCTGACAATTGGACGTCAGCAATGTTCGCTTCTGGTGCTGTACCGTTAGAAGCAGCGACTACTTGGCGTAATGCGTCTTTTATTACTTGTGTTTCTTCACTTGAGAGTAATCCCTCTTGCCAAACTACGCTATCTTTTTGATCAAGCTCAAGTGTTGGCTGTATCATATCTCCGTCATTTAAAAATGTTGTAAAAGTGGTTGCCAGATGAAGCGAGCTAATTTGTAACTGTCCTTGACCATATCCCGAGTCAGCTAATAAAATTTCTTGATCAATTGTACCAGATGACGATACAGTACTATTTTCAATCGGATAGGTGAATGGAAATGCTTGACCAAACCCAAAACGTTTCAATCCGCTAACAAATGCTTCACTCCCCATCTCAATTGCCTTTTTAGCAAAATAAATATTATCTGAGCGAATCAATGCATCAGTTATGTCAACAGGATCTGACGAAGTGGATACACGTCGAACAGCATAATCCCCCCAACTGTCTTTCGACCATGTTTTACCGTTAATTACAATACCGTCTCTAGCTGTAATTGAACCATTTTGAAGTCCGATTGAACCAGTGATTGGTTTAATTGCAGAACCTGGAGAGAATGTCGATGCAAAACGATTTGTTAATGGCGTTTGTTCATCATTTTGAATTGTTTCCCATTTCGATTGACTGATCCCATACGTTAATTCATTTGGATCAAAAGCAGGAGCGGAGACTAATGCCAATGTTTCCCCAGTTTTCGGGTGAATTGCTGCTGTAGTGCCGGAATCTTTACCATAACTGTTGTAAATCATATCTTGTAAATTGGCATCAATTGTAATTGTAATGTCTTCTCCATCTTGCCCTTGTTTCTCTGCAATTACAGTGGAGCGATCATCATCTGATTTTGCCACAATAGTAACTCCAGTTTCCCCTTTTAATCTTGATTCAAATAACTGTTCTAATCCACGTTTTCCTATTTGATCATTTTTTGTATACGTACCCGTTTCTTGTTCTTTCAGTTCTTCAGCAGTTATTTGACCAATGTAACCTACTAAATGAGCAGCTGATTCTCTGTATGGATACGTTCGGCCGGTTTTATCTTTTTTTACTACTGCTGAAATTGAAAAAAGCTCTTCCTTATATTGCTCATCTATCGTTGTTGGCATATTTTTCAAAGGAACAAATGTATCTTCTCCAACCCAATTTGCCGATAACGCTTTATTAATTGCTTCCACACTTATATCTAGCAAATTAGCAATTTGTTTTATTTCTTCGTCTTTATCTTTAAATAATCTAGGCTGTACACCTATCGAATAGATCGTGTCATTTATTGCAAGGCCATTTTTATTACGGTCATATATTTCTCCACGTTCCGGGGTTGTTGTTTGAATGACTACGTCTGCTCCATTTTTTAAGGCTGGGAAAATAAATCCTGGATGCCAATCGATATACCAGTTGGTTTCTTCATCAACTACTTTTTCGGTTAAGCTGATCTCTGTTTCAAAATTTACTTCTCCAGCAATGGTGTGCATACTAACTTCAAGTGGAAAGGTACTTGGTGTTTTTTCTTCTGCAGATTTAGGTAGTTGATAATTAATGGTTAAATCCGTTACTTCAATATCGTTATAAATTTTTTTGTATCGATCGACAAAATTTTCTGGAGGGTAATCTTCTTGATTACCGATCATGCTATACATTTCTGTGAATTTTTCTTCTTCCCAATTATCGATGTAGGTTTGAAGGCGATTTTCTGCTGTATCTTCTTCATTCGAACAGGCAATAAGTCCGGTCAGTAACAAGAATAACCCGCCTAGTAATAAAAAACGTTTCACATATTCGTCCTCCTACTAGTTAGTTTTAATTGGTTTTGCATAAATAATGTATCGATCAGGAGCATCTCCAATATACGAAAAAGGATAACAAGTCGAGATGATAAGCTCTTCATCTGGCGCGGTAGATTTAATAATAGAAGTATCATCCGCAGCGACTATCTTTGAATCAACCATTTCATACGTATAATCACCATGAGGAAGCTGTATCGTAAAAGTATCCCCAAGCTTTACGTCACCTAAAGAGCGAAATACCGTATCACGATGCCCAGATAAAACAATTTGATCATTTTGTTCTGGGTACGCAGATTCGCTGTAATGGCCAACCCCTTCTGCCAAATCTTCAGGATCTGTTCCTTCAACAATAGCGAGCTCGGCATCAATGCTAGGAATCTGTAACTTTCCAACTTTTTCATTTGGACTAGGACTAAAATCATTTGGATTTGTCACTGCGTGTTCGTCACTACTATTCAATAATTCATTCACTTCTTTCAAACTCTCTTTTTCCGCAGCTTTCGTTTTAAATAATTGATAACCGCCAATAGATAAAAAGATAGCACCAGCGATCATAAATAAAAAAGAAATTTTCTTCATAATAGCCCTCCTGAGACTTAGGTCTTTCTATTTTATCGTAGTAACGAGAAAATACTATTCTAAATTCCGCGGCATTTGTAATGTAAAAATATACTTATCGGCTCGATATGCGGACATTACATATTCAAAAGGCATTCCATCTGATAAATATGTTGTTCGTCTCATAGATAAAACCGGATCACCTTTTTTTAATGTGAGGTATTTTTGTTCATATTTTGTGGCCAAACTAGATTCAATTTCTTGTGTAGCATGTGCAATCGTAAGTCCCAACTGTTGTTCAACATATTGATAAAAAGAAACGTTAATATTTGAAAATGTTGCTTTATCAACAATTTTTGTCGGTGTATAAATGGTTTCTAATGAGATTGGTGCTTGATCTGCTAATCGGATACGTTTAATCATTAAGATCGGTTCGTTTAAATCAATCATCAGTTTTGCTGCGATCATTGGAGTAGGTTTTATTTCTTCCAAATGGATAGTTTTATTAGAAGGTTGTAATCCTCGTGCAAACATATCTTCACTAAAACCTGTTAGCCCTTGTAAGGCTTGTTGAAATTTCTTTTCTGCAACAAAGGTTCCTTTTCCTTTTTGACGAACGATTAATCCTTCGATGGCTAAATTATTAATCGCTTGTCTAACGGTCATCCGACTAATGTTATACGTTTCGGCATATACTCTTTCGGAAGGTAGGGCATCACCAGCAAGGAATTCTCCTCGCTCAATCTGTGTACGAATTAAATTTTCTAATTGATAATAGATTGGAATTTTAGCATGTTTATTTATCATAGAAGTTCCTCTTTCTTTTGCGTAGGTATCTCAACATATATTTCTCCACCCAAATCAAAAATAACTTGATCACTTGTGAGGTCAACGATCCATGCTTGAAACGCAGAGACATGCGTTATACTGACTAGCACATGGAAGGTTACCTTTTCTGAATAATCAATGGATTCAATAGCATATGACGCACTACGTAGCTCATTTTCTATTTTTCCAAGTAAGGGATATGCAACAGTTATTTTCATCTTTTGCATGAGCTTACGTTCTACGATTCCTGTTGTATTTAGAGCTAGGGATGTGGTGCTGGAATATGCGCGAATTAAACCACCTGCACCTAATTTAATCCCTCCGAAATAGCGCGTAATAACTACTGCAGTGTCTTTTAACTCTTTTTTCTTCAAAACTTCTAATATTGGGACTCCAGCAGTACCACTAGGTTCTCCATCATCATTTGCCTTTTGTATTTGATTGTATTCGCCAATCATGTAGGCAGAACAATTATGTGTTGCGTCATGGTGTTTTTTCTTGATTTCTTGAATGAATGCTTGCGCTTGTTCTTCTGTTTCTACACGACGTACATATCCGATGAAACGGGATTTTTGAATGAGTTGTTCATCAGAACCGTGTATATTTACAGTGAAATACTGTTCTAACATAAAATAACCACCTTCATCCCTATTATATAGATAGCAGTTAAAAACGGCAATCGATAGATAAATATGCTATGATAAAAAAGTATAGTGTAATAAAGCAGTATTGCTTTCGTTTATGATACAAACGATCTATTATTTTGACAGCACACCGACAAAAAAGTGATCGCTATTCGAATAGATATAATTAGGTGGGATGAAGAATGAAAACAGAGAAAGATTTAGATCGTATTATCAATGAAATGATAGAAACTGTGGAAAATAGTAAAGATGATATATATTCTATTAGCGAAGAGTCACGTGAAGAATACCGACTGCTTACTGAACAATTGAGTTTATTGAAGGAGGCAGTGAATCAAAATATAGATGCATCTGAACATTTAGAAATAAGAGTGAAATTTTCCAGACAACGATTAGCAGAAGTAAGTAATTATTTTAATAAATTTAGTGAAGTAGAGATAAAAGAGACATACGAGCAAGCACACCAGTTGCAAAGTGAGCTCAAAATGATGCAAGAAAAGGAAAAGATCTTACGACAGAATCGAGATGATATTGAGCGTCGATTGAGAAAACTTGATCAAACCATTCATAAAGCGAATTCGCTTGTAAGTAAGGTGACTGTCGTACTAAATTATCTAAATGAAGATTTTAAGCAAGTTGGAGAAATGATACAGGATGCGAATGAAAAACAAGCATTTGGTTTGCGGATCATTGAAGCACAGGAGCAAGAACGCCGGCGCTTATCTAGAGAAATACATGATGGACCCGCACAAATGTTAGCAAATATTTTATTTCGATCTGAATTAGTCGATAAAACGTTTAAAGAGTTTGGACGAGCAGAAGCATTGAAAGAAATGAAAAGCATGCGATCTCTAGTGCGATCCTCGCTTTACGAAGTAAGGCGCATTATTTATGACTTAAGACCTATGGCGTTAGACGATCTAGGATTAGTGCCAACGATAAGGAAATATGTTGATGATATGGCTGATTATAACCATATGTCAATCAGATTTACTTGTAATGGTAAATATGATCGTCTCCCTTCAAAATATGAAGTAGCACTATTTCGCTTAGTGCAAGAAGCAGTTCAAAATGCGGTGAAACATGCAAAGGCGGACACTATTCGGGTTGATCTGAGAATTAACGCCAATAGTGTAACAACAACGATTCAAGACAATGGAATAGGCTTTGATATCAGTGAAAAGAAACGAGACTCCTTTGGATTGGTTGGAATGCGAGAAAGAGTGGAAATGCTCAATGGAGAGCTTTCGATTCAGTCTAAAGAAGGAGAAGGTACAAATGTATTGATTCAAATTCCATTAAATGAATAAAAAGTTGTGCAACAAATCGACAATAATCATGTATAATAAAAAAATGTATTAGTTGCTTATAAACAAACTTGATTATTTTTGATCTGTTAATTCCAAAAAATGCATTTTATAGTTTAATAAAGAAATATTAAATAGGACAGAGAATAGAGAAATATAATGGGAGGAACAAAAATGAAAAAAAAAATCGTACTGATTGACGACCACATTTTATTTCGTGAAGGAGTAAGGCGCATCTTGGAATTTGAAGATGAATTTCAAGTTGTCGCTGAGGGAAATGATGGAGATGAAGTAATACGTTTGGTTGAAGTGTATAAACCAGATGTTGTTTTAATGGATATTAATATGCCACATATAAATGGTGTGGAAGCAACAAAAAATTTAATTGATAAATATCCAGACTTAAAAGTAATTATTTTATCGATTCATGATGATGAAAATTACGTAACTCACGCCCTGAAATCAGGGGCACAAGGTTATTTATTAAAAGAGATGGATTCAGATACATTAATTCATGCGATTAAAATTGTAAGTGAGGGTGGATCTTATTTACATCCTAAGGTAACGCATAATTTAGTAAAAGAATTCCGACGTTTAAGTGATTCACAGTCAGGTAAGATAGAGCAAATTGAATATCGTAAGCCGTTACATTTATTAACACGTAGGGAATGTGAAGTGCTTCAATTACTGGCAGATGGAAGAAGTAATCGTGGTGTTTCTGAAGCGTTGTTTATTAGTGAAAAGACGGTTAAAAATCATGTTAGTAATATTTTGCAAAAAATGAATGTGAATGACAGGACGCAAGCAGTAGTAACAGCGATTAGAAATGGTTGGGTGGAAGTAATATTTAAGTCTAATTAATTATAAGATACAGCTTGATTATTGTTTTGATGGAAAGAAAAAGCAATGTCAGGCTGTATTTATTTTATGATTGATGATTCATATACTTTAATGTTAATCCATTTCTATTTTTCTTCTATTAACTACTATGATTTTGTTGCGTTTTTGGTTAGAATAGAAAAGAATATGTAATCATAGATTTAATGTTGTTTTAATAGATGGTGAAGAAAGGTACGATAACAATTATGAGTGTAGTTGTAATGACAGATAGTACGGCTTATATACCTGCCGATGTCCGAGACGAGTTAAATATAGAAATGCTTCCACTAAATGTTTTAATTGATGATGTCTCTTATGAAGAAGAAATTGATTTGACTGCAGATGATTTCTACCCCCTAGTGAGAAAAGCAAAAGAATTGCCAAAAACCTCACAGCCTTCCATTGGTTACATTAAAGCACAATTAGAAAAATTAGCAGCCAATTATGATGCCATCGTTTCTATACACCTTTCAAGTGGCATTAGTGGGACGTATCAAGCGTTAGTTGCAGCGAGTGATATGGTAGATAACGTGACTGTTTATCCTTTTGATTCAGAGATTAGCTGTATGGCGCAAGGTTTTTATGTATTAGAAGCAGCAGAAATGGCCAAGTCAGGAGCTGATGCACCTACTATCATGAATCGACTAAATGAAATCAAGCAAACAATGCGAGGCTATTTTGTCGTTGATGACTTAACTCATCTTCATCGTGGTGGTAGGTTAAATGGTGCACAGGCACTAGTCGGTAGCATGCTTCAAGTAAAACCAGTGCTTCATTTTGTTGATAAAAAAATTGTTCCGTTTGAAAAAATTCGCACACAAAAAAAAGCGATCAAACGAATTATCACGTTGTTTGATGAAGATGCAAGTACTGGGAAATCCATGCGGGCAGCGGTTGTTCATGCCAATCGACCGCAAGAAGCGGAAGCCTTAAAGCAAGAACTTGCATGTGAATATAACAATGTCGAGATTACAATTAGCTATTTTGGAGCAGTTATTGGTACACATTTAGGTGAAGGTGCTCTAGGGTTAGTATGGTATATGAAATAATGGGATGATGGGGGGCCGTCCCCTATCCCATTTGAATAAAAGGAGGGTGTTGCTCATTGTTAAAAAGTATTTTTTCGTTTGTATCATCGAAACAATTAGATGATTTCTCCTATTTACCTTCTATCATCGAAAACTCGCCACAACAAATAAAAGATCGATTGAATGTCTCATCATGCAGCCACTATTTAGCCGGGAAGTTATTACTACGTGAAGAAATCTCTCTTGATGATTCTCAACTTGATGTGCTCCAACAAGCAGGCCTCATTCAAACGATTCCATCCATTACAACTAACCCAAACCATTGCAGACGTTGTGGTAATACTGCTCCCTCATTATTCGGCAAGCTCCCTTGTTCTAGGTGTCATACGACTCATTTATATTGTCGCAACTGTATTGAAATGGGTAGGGTATTGCAGTGTGCTAAATTATTTTATTGGAGTGGTCCGAAACCAACTTATCGTATTCCTGCGAAAATCTGTGCTTGGAAAGGAGAACTAACCGCTGCACAACAACACGCCGCTCGTCAAATTTGCCAAACGATTAAACAAGGGAATACAGAATTACTTTGCTGGGCAGTTTGTGGTGCAGGAAAAACTGAAATGCTCTTTCCGGCTATAACAAAAGCCATTTCAACAGAAAAACGAATTTGTTTAGCAACCCCACGAGCAGATGTCGTCCGCGAGTTACTCCCGCGTTTTCAACAAGCTTTTCCTAATATAACTATTACTGGACTGTATGGGGGAGTGGAGAAAAAAGATATCCCATCCCAACTTACCATTGCAACGACACATCAGTTAATTCGTTTTGCACGTGCCTTTGACGTTGTTATTATTGATGAAATAGATGCTTTTCCATACCACGCCGACCCGAAGTTGCCATTTGTCACGAAACGAGCTGCTGCCAAAAACGCGACTTATATTTACCTTACTGCCACACCGAGAAAAGAATTGAAACGCAGATCAGACAACAATACTTTACCAACTGTCTTTGTTCCGATCCGTTTTCATGGTTACCCCCTACCCGAGCCGCAATTTATTTTGTCCCTAACGTTAAAAACAGCACTAAAAAACGATAAGCTACCAAATGCATTTTGGAATTGGTACCGCAAACGCATCAACACGGAAAGGCAATTGTTGATTTTCATTCCAACAGTTAAACAATTAGAATGCATCTGCCAAACATTACGAAAGCAACTAGCTATGGAATCGATTGAATCTGTTCACGCCGATGATAGTAAACGAGAGCATAAGATCGAACAATTTCGCAATAAGCAGTTCTCTATTTTGCTATCGACTACTATTTTAGAAAGAGGAGTAACTTTTCCGTCTGTCGATGTTATCGTGCTTGATGCAGGTCATGATGTATTTGATCAAGCTGCATTAGTCCAAATGGCAGGACGAGCTGGTAGAAGTGTCACCGACCCAACAGGAGACGTCATTTTTTTACATGATGGAAAAACAAACGCAATGATAGAAGCGAGACGGATGATCGAGCAAATGAACCAGAAAGCGAGGGAGATGTAATGAAGTGTATATGGTGTCAGAAACAGATTTATCCAGAAGTAACATGGTCGTCGTTATTTTTTCCGAAAAAACCAATTCCATTATGTGACACTTGTCAAGCAGGATTACAACAGATTGAAAATGTAGACTGTTTGGATTGTGGTAGACAATACAATGAAAAAGCATTAGATGGTTATATTCGGTGTCATGATTGTGAGCAACGTCATCATAACAACAAACATTTTTTATTGAAAAATCGATCTGTATTTCAATACAATGAATCAATACAAGCGATGATTACTAAGTGGAAATATCGCGGCGACTATTGTCTGATCGAAGCATTTCGTGAGTCAATTCAATCTGGTTTTCAAGCATATTTTGCTGATTTAGATAAGGGCGCTATCACCGTTCCAATTCCATTAAGCCCACAGCGCTTACAAGAACGTGCTTTTAACCAGTCAAAAGCAATGGCACAATTATTACCTTTACCAGTCTATGATTTACTTCAACGTACCCATGGGGAAAAACAAGCAAAAAGATCCCGGGAAGAACGGATAACAAGTCCCAATCCTTTTCGAATAAGACGATCAACGAGTCAACCTGTTTTACTCATAGACGATATCTATACGACAGGTACGACACTACACCACGCAGCAGAAATCTTAAAACAAGCCGGTTGTCCGATCGTTTTTGCATACACATTAGCTAGATAATACATTTTCTTGTGCACTTACTATTTAGATGAAGTAAAATATACCGATATATATGATATAATGAACGTAATTAAGGGCAAAGGTGGTCGCTCTCATGGGAGAATTAGATAATTGTAAAAGCTGTAATGCGTTATTTGTGCGGACAACTAATGATGTCTGTTCAGACTGTCTAAAGAAAGAAGAAAAACAGTTTCAAATTGTGTATGCGTTTATGCGAAAACGTGTGAACCGTCAAGCAACTGTCCAACAAATTGTTGAAGGCACAGGTGTGGAAGAAGCTTTAATTCTTAAATTTGTTAAGGAAAGACGACTTCGCGCTTCTCAATTTCCAAACTTAGCTTATCCTTGTGAAAAGTGTGGAAAAACGATTCAAGATGGTAAATTGTGTGCAGATTGTTCACAAGAGCTTGCTAATGATTTGGCCTATCAAGAAAAAATTGATCAAATTCAATTGCGTAATGAAGAATCAGAACGTGAGAAAGTAAGAACGTATTATGCAATTGATCGAACAGATAAAAAAAATTAAACTTTCTTAAATGAATGACGATATTAAGTAAAGAAGATATAACGAAAAATATAAAACAAGTGCATTTTAATAGCTCTAATAAGTGAAAGTGGGTGAATGATTGTGAAAATCCAAGGTGCAAATCATTCCAATTTCAATCCCTATCAAAAACAGTTTAATAAACAAGCAGAGACAGTAAGTAAACAACCTCATTCAGATAAACTTCAAATTTCAGAACAAGCAAAGAAAATGCAAGAAAGTGAGCAAGTCCAATCTCAGCGTGAAATACGTGTGAATGAGATTAAACAGGCGATTGAAAATGGAAAATATCAGATCGAGCCAAAAGAAACAGCAAGAAAGATGCTCAACTTTTGGGGAAAAGGATAATGGGTTCGATTTATAGGTGACCCATTATTCTTTTATGATAACAAAGCACTGTGACATAAAGCGTTGTCAATAAGCTATAACTTATATTTACTTAACAATATGATTCGGGCATATGAATGCTTATCGTATCTTAAGTGTAGGAAATGCACGTAGATTCCTAGAGGTATAGTACGGCATGAAGATACATTTGGTGAAAAAGATGTTAGGTTAAAACCGTGATACCGTGTGATAACGTCTAACAGACTTACACCCTGTAGTTCTAATCCTGTATCTTTAGGAAGTGGATATAAAGTAAAATTCTATCATTATTTTCAACAAGGGGAAGGGGGCATTCTCCGTGCCGCTCCAAACAATTCAACATACGCTAGCAAATTTAGTACAACTGCACCTAAGCTTATATGCTTTATCTGTTCAAAAAACAGAAGCGTTAAAAACAGGTGATATTGAACAATTACAAGAACTTTTGAAAAACGAAAAGAAACATGTGAAAGCAATAAACGAAACCGAGCAACAACGAGTCGAACAGACAAAAGAATGGGCACGAGTAAACGAATTTTCAGAAGAATTAGTAACGGTAACAACAATGCTTGAGCACTTAGAAGATGAAGAAGCTAGTCAGAAATTAGAACAAACAACAACAGCATTGACTGAAACATTAGTGAAGTTGAAGCAGCAAGAAGCGTTAAACCAACAACTCACACAACAATCACTACAATTTGTTCAGTTATCTATGGATATGATTGTGCCAACGATTGATACATTCAATTACGGTGAAAGACAACAAACCAATAAACGTTCTGTGTTTGATTCAAAGGCCTGAGGGGGAAATATAAATGGTATCTACATTTCATGGATTAGAAGTAGCAATGCGTGCCTTAAGCACACAACAATCTGCTCTGTACACAACATCACATAACATTTCTAATGCGAATACGGAAGGATATACGAGACAACGCGTTAACTTTGAACAAGTTTCCACGCTTACACCTTCTAGGTATACAGAAGGTGTGAAATCAGACATCGGAAGTGGCGTGCAAGCTGGATCAATTCAACGTGTACGTGATCGTTTTCTAGATGTGCAATTTAGAAACGAACATAGTAAGCTTGGTTATTATGATCAGCGAGCTGCTGCTTTGAAACAAATGGAAGACCTTATGAATGAGCCATCAAAAGAAGGTTTAAACGCAGTAATGGATCAATTTTATGGTTCTTTACAAGATTTAGCTGACCACCCTGAGCACTCGGGGACTCGTTCAGTAGTGGCACAAAGAGGGTTAGCATTAGCAGATACATTTAATTATCTTAATAGCTCTTTACAAAAAGTACGTGGAGATATAAAAAATCAAATCGACGTAACAGTAAAAGATATTAATTCAATTATTAGTCAAATAAATGATGTGAATGATGAGATCAAAGGAATCGAACCACATGGTCATGTACCGAACACTTTATATGATGAACGGGATCGCTTAATTGATGAACTCTCATCGATTGCAAATATTTCTGTTACATATGATAAAAGTAGTGGACAACCTAGCCCAATTGCTGAAGGTGTAGCGACTATTACATTAAATGGTGTAGGACAAGATGTGACGCTTGTCGATGGGAAAACCGGAGCGGTCAATCATTTAGAAGTAGGATATGACAGCGATGATAATGTTACGACATTTAGCTTTTTCAATCCAGACGATGCAGCAGTACAGCCTATAGATATTGCTGCAGTTGATTTTGGCTCGCAAGGTGAGCTAAAAGGACTAATGGAAATGAATGGCTATATCGGTGCGGATATTGATGGGGACGGCAATGGTGATGTAGCAGGTTATTATAATGAAATGATAAGTGATATAGATCAAATGGCGGAAGCGTTTGCTGATGCTTTTAATACGGTACAACAGAGCGGGATAGATTTATACGGTGATCCTGGAAAACCTTTCTTTGAATATAATGCATCCTCTCCGGCTGGATCGATTACAGTTAATCAAGAAATACTAGATGATCCAGATTTGATTGCAGCAAGTAAAAACGGTGATGCAGGTGATGGCACAAATGCAACTAATTTATCTGATGTATTAAATCAAACGGGTATAGGTTTAGGTGAAAAAAAATCTACAAGAAGCTTTTATCAGTCACTTATTGGTGATATGGGTGTAAAAGCGCAAGAAGCAAATCGAATGTTATCGAATGCGGCGGTGCTTGAACAACAAGTACAAGAAAATAGAGACTCGGTAAGTGCTGTCTCATTAGATGAAGAAATGACAAACCTAATAAAATTCCAACACGCATATAATGCTGCGGCACGTGGAATGACGACAGTTGATGAAATGCTTGATCGAATTATTAATAATATGGGATTAGTAGGGAGGTAAAGTAAATGCGCGTAACACAAAGTATGTTAACGAATAATATGATGCGTAATCTAAGTAATAGTTACAGTAACCTCGATAAATACATGGACCAATTATCAACAGGGAAAAAAATTAATAGACCATCACAGGATCCAGTTGTTGCAATGAAGGGAATTAATTATCGTTCTCAAGTTTCCGATATTGAACAATTCCAACGTAACATGGGAGAAGTGAATAATTGGTTAGATAATTCGGACGATTCTCTGGCTGAAGCGAATAAAGTTTTACAAAGAATGAGAGAGCTAGCTGTCCAAGGAAGTAATGGAACCTATGAAGAAGGACAAAGAGCAAATATTGCCGAAGAGATAGATGAATTAAAAGCACATTTGGTTGAAATCGCCAATACTAAAGTAAACGATAAATATATTTTCAACGGAACGAAAACAACTGGTACAGACGATGGTACAGGTACAGGTAACATGAATCCGCCTGTAACTGTAAATAAGGATGGAAATGTTACAGTATCAGATCTCCCTCCAGAATCAACGGAAGTCTTTATAGAAGTAGCGACGGGTACTAAATTGCAGGTGAATAGTAATCCGAACCATGTTTTTACCAAAGATTTATTCAAGGATATTGAAGCATTTTCAGAAGCCTTACGTACAGGTGAACCAGAGGAAGTTTTAGATGATTATATTGGATTGATAGATACACATGCAGAAAATGTAGTAAATGAAAGAGCAGATATCGGAGCACGTATGAATCGTGTAGAGTTAATTGAAGATCGATTGAGTAATCAAGAAATTTCTGCAAAAAGCATGATGTCCAAGAATGAAGATGCTGACATTGAAAAAGTAATTCTTAATTTAACCACACAAGAAAGTATTCATAGAGCTGCACTTAGTGCTGGCTCTCGTGTTATTCAGCCAACGCTATTAGATTTTCTAAGATAATAAAAAGACTTGTCGCATTTGTGACAAGCCTTTTTATTCTAAAAGTAAGAAGGGGAGTGTATGGATGAAACTACCTCAGATTAGAATGGAGTCACAGCCAGCCCTTATTTCGATTCAAACCAATCATGGGAAACAAACGATTGAACAACCAAAAGCAACACAACAAATCAATCAGCCACAAGCTGAGCTGAACATCAATACGACACCTTCTAAATTGACTATCGATCAAACAAAAGCATGGCATGATATGGGATTGAAAAGTGCTAAAGTAATCAACAAAGATGCTGCTAGAGAAGGTTACCAAAAAGTATTACAAGGTATAGCGAGAAGAACAGAACAAGGTGAGCAATTGATGAAAATTGAACACAAATCAAAGCCAATTGTGAATCAAGCGATTGAAAATGGTAATCGCAAGATAAAGGAATTTAATATTGGCTGGGTACCTTCTGTTTTTTCTGTTAAAACAGATTATCAACCATCAGAAATTCATGTTGATGTTCAAGTTAATCCGCCAATGATAAAGCATACACCAAACAAGCCTATTATACAGTATCAACGGGGATCTGTTGAAACAGGGATTCGTCAAGAAGCTAGCCTAGAAATTGATTTTGAAAATCTCAAATTTCATGGTGTGAATTTTGAAATGCTCATTTAAAAAGGAGAACTGGTGATAATGAATATACAAACAAAATACCATGGTGAAATAACGATAGATAATGACAACTTATTAACCTTTCCACAGGGCATCCCAGGATTTAATAATGAAAAGGAATTTGTCTTGCTTGAATTACAATATAATTCTGTTTTTCAAGTGTTGCAATCTACGATAACACCTACGTTAGGGTTTATCGTAGTAAATCCTTATCATATTTATCATACGTATGCGTTTGATTTAGACGATCATACAATAGAAGCATTAGAGATAAACTCAGCTGATCAGGTAAAAGTAGCATCGATTGTTTCTTTAAAAGAACCTTTTGAAAAAAGTACGATAAATTTACAAGCGCCTATTATTATTAATCAAGTGAATAAGCTTGCGAAACAGTATATAACAAATGAAAAAAGTCATTTAATTAAAGCCCCCATACAACCTTCTGAGCTAGAGAGGGAGGGCTAATATGTTAGTTTTAACTAGAAAATTACACGAAGCTATTCAAATTGGAGAAGATATTGAAATAAAAGTAGTCGGTATTGATGGTGATCAAATTAAATTAGGCATTTCTGCTCCAACGCATATAGACATTCATCGGAAAGAAATTTATCTTGAAATTCAAGAAGAAAATAATCGCGCAGCAGATATATCGACAGATTTACTAAAACTTTTGAAAAAAGATTAAAAAATGCTAAACAATCTTTTTTTTATACCGATATTATAATTGAACACCGGTTGAAACTAGAGACGGCCGCTTTAGTTCATTCGGTATCCCACAAGGATGTGGAGTATAATTCAAATTCAAGGAGGAACTTTCAAATGAGAATTAATCACAATATTGCGGCGTTAAACACACACCGCCAACTAACTGGTAACAACAGTGCAGTACAAAATTCATTAGAAAAACTTTCATCAGGTCTTCGTATTAACAAAGCAGGAGATGACGCAGCAGGTCTTGCAATTTCTGAAAAAATGCGTGGTCAAATCCGTGGTCTTGATATGGCACAAAAGAACTCTCAAGATGGTATTTCTTTAATCCAAACAGCAGAAGGTGCATTAACTGAAACACATGCAATTCTTCAACGTATGCGTGAACTAACAGTACAAGCTGGTAATACAGGTACACAAGAAACTGAAGATTTGCAAGCTATCCAAGATGAAATCAATGCACTTACAGAAGAAATTAAAGGGATTTCAGATCGTACTGCATTTAATGGTAAGACATTATTAAATGGTGATTTTGCTGCTGCTGGTTCTGGAGCAGTGAATATTACATTCCAAATTGGTGCTAACCAAGGGGAGCAATTATCTATTAACATCGAAAACATGAGTACTTCTGGCCTCGGACTTAATGGTGCAAGTGGTGCAAGTGCAATTAATGTAACATCTTTTGAAGGTGGATCTGGTACTGCTGCGTTTGATGCAGCTTTAGGTACAATTGATGCTGCTATCACAACTGTTTCTTCTCAACGTTCAGCACTCGGTGCTATTCAAAACCGTTTAGAGCATACGATTAACAACTTAGGTGCTTCTCAAGAAAACCTAACAGCTGCTGAATCACGTATTCGTGATGTTGACATGGCAAAAGAAATGATGGCATTTACGAAGAATAACATTCTTACACAAGCCTCTCAGTCTATGTTGGCACAAGCTAACCAAGCACCACAAGGTGTACTACAGTTACTACAATAAATGATATAAAAATAAGGTCATCTACCTAAAGATGGCCTTATTTTTTATTTTATCTACCACTACAAGACTAATTTACTATTAGCTAAATTAGCATTGAAAATATAAGAAAATTGTCGATATAATAAATAGAAAAGATTACATTAAAATGGGGTAATAAATGATGCAACTAATTATTGATCAGCAAGTAGTCGAATTGAAAAATGAACGTGCAGCTATCGATCATATTTATACTTATATTAAACAAAAATTGGATCAATCGGATAAAAAATTCAGTCATATGAAATTAGATGGCCAAGATATTTATGAAGACTTTGAAAATAAGATCATAGAACAGATAAGTACGTTAGAAAAAGTAGAGGTGATATTCCTTACTTTAAAAGAACTAATGAACGAAACTTATCTTACTGGTGAATCTTATTTAATGCGGGCACTTCCTGAAATGAAAACAACTATAGACTTGTTTTATCAAGGTGGTTCAGAGCAGGCTTGGGTAAATCTTGAACAAATTTTGTTTGCTTTACAATGGATTGATCAATTAGTAGAATCGATTGAAAAATCGGAACAGCAACCAACAAATTGGAATGATTATTTGATAGCTATTACAACAATAAGGAAAGAACTTGTGCAACTAGAAGAAAGTATTAAAGCAAAAGACAATACATTAATTGCGGATATACTAGATTACGAAATAGTACCTGGATTAAAAACATTAAAACAAGCACTAACCAAATCAATTGATTTGGAAGGGGAACGAAAGAATGCGAATTGAAAATAGAAACTATCTCCGAAGAACGGATAGGCAATTGTTAGACGAATGTAATAATATCTCTATGGATACAGATAGAATCATTGTGGAGAATTCAAAAAAAGGTATGCCAACATTGAAAATGAAAATAGACTATCAATACAATTATATTCATAGTAAATATGATCCCAACTCAGAAGCTATTCGGATAGTAAATGATTTTAACCTAGAAGAGGATAAGGAACATATTATCGTCTTTGGTTTCGGCTTAGGATACCATATTGAAGCTCTAACAAGCAAATACCCTAACGTTGCTTTTACTATTTATGAACCAGACATAAATATTTTAGCTACTGTTTTAGATGCAATTTCATTAGAGAAACAGTTTGACATAAATAAATTATCTTTTATGAATAGAAGTAATCTTGAACAAAAAATAAATAAATTAAAAACGATCTATTCTCTTAAAATTCAAATTTATGCACATCCATTTTACCAAACACATTATAGTAATGAATTATTTCATTTATATGAAACACTTGCTAAATCTTTAAAAAATGAAAAGAGTCGTTTGGCAACTAATTTATCCTTCCAGAAGAGATGGACGATTAATGCCATTAAAAACATACCAAAAATAATGCAAACACCAAACATTTTAAATGATATTGATAAAGATTACTTTAAGGGGAAGACTGCAATCCTAGTTTCAGCAGGACCTAGTTTAGATTCTGAGTATGAACATCTAAGATTTATTAAAGATAATAAGCAAGCGTATATCTTTTCTGTGGGTTCAGCAATTAATTCATTAATTGAACATAATATTTATCCAGATGCAGCATGTACTTATGATCCTACTGAAAAAAATCAACTCGTTTTTGAGAAAATAAAAGAAAAAGAAATAAGCGAGATTCCTTTAATCTTTGGTAGTACAGTTGGTTATGAAACGCTGAAAAACTATCCTGGTAATATGCTTCATATGATAACTAGTCAAGATTCTGTAGCACCATTTCTATTAAACGATAGCAAAGATTTGGATTTGGTTGTAGATGCACCATCAATTGCAATTGTTACTTTTCAACTATTAGTTAAATTAGGTTTTCGTAATATTATCCTTGTAGGTCAAAACTTGGCTTATGAAAAAAATAAAATGTATGCTAGTGGAATCAGCTATGGACCTGAAACAATGGATGAAAAATTATTTAAAGTTAAGAACGTTTATGGCGAAGAAGTTTTCACAGATGATGGCTTTGAGCGTATGAGAGTACATCTTGAACATTACATTAGTATTGCGAAAAATGTAACTGTTTATAATACTTCAAAAGGTGGTGCTAAAATAAATGGTGCAACATTTATTCCTTTAGAGCAAGTAATAAATGATTATCTAAGAGATAATTCTACAGAAACAGAATGGTTTTGTAAGAATAATAATTATAAGGATGAACTGGTTTATAAGAAAACAATAAACTTATATAATTCAAAGGACCAATTAAATTTATTGTTGACAGAAATGCAACGTTTAATAGTTGAGTGCAAAGAATTTACTCATACACAACTGCAATCAATAGAAAAAAAATTAGTTAAATTCGATAAACTTTTAAAAAAAGTAAAGAATAATAAATATTTTAGAACTGTCATTAGTCCCATGGTTAGATTTCAAACCGAACAGTTGGCGAAACAATCAAAAAAAATAAAAGCTGAAACAAACATCAAGAATAAAATAGAGATGGTTGATTTTTATTTTGGAGAATACCTAACTGAAATAGATAATCATCTAATATTTACAGAACCATACATAGAAGAGCTAATCGAAACTATTAAGATAGATGATTAAAATGAAGGAAATATTACTAACAAGTGATACAACTTTATTGGTTTACACTTTAAAAAAATAGTTACTAAAGTGATACTATCAAGTGAAAGTATTTATCTAATTAGGAAAAGTAGATCTTTTTTAGAAACCGTAGTCGCTTTACTTGCGGTGGCAGAAAATACGTGAATTGCGTGCTGGATAAATGAAACTAAGCTGCAGAAATGTTGTAAGATTAATGGATATTCCTTTACGGTATTAAAATTTATTCCTAATTTTAATCATCTAGTTTACTGAACCTAGCTAAACTGTCACAGTAGGAGGACAAAGGATAAAGTTCTATGTCCTTTATAATTACACTATTCATAAAACTAACAAGTCAATAGCAAATTGTTTTATTTATCCTAAATTGTTCTATGAATGTTTAAAAAAATTAACTATAACTGAATTGAAAAATTCATCGAAAGTTATGTAAGGAGTGTTATCAGTTGATTAACAAGTATCTCTTTGAAAATGCATTTGATTATGAGAATGGTTTTATATTGACTTCTGAACCATATCGAATAGGTAATATCTTATCCCACTATGAGTTATATAAAAAGATCATTAATTTACCTGGAAATGTTATTGAGTTAGGGGTTTTTAAAGGAAATTCTCTAGTTCAATTTGCAACTTTTAGGGAATTATTAGAAAATGAAAAATCTAGACAAATAATTGGTTTTGACATGTTTGGTGAATTTCCGTCTGTAAATGAAGTGAAGAGTGATATGGCATTTGTTGATAAATGGAATAAGCAATTTAATGATAGCTATATCACTAAAAAGGAATTAGAGCTAAGTTTTCAACATAAACGAATCTCTAATATACAACTTGTTGAAGGAAATATTATGGATACTTTGCCAAGTTATATTAAAGAGAAACCTCAAGAAAAAATTGCCCTATTACATATCGATTGCGATGTATATGAGCCTTCAGCTCTAGCATTAGAGTTACTATTCGATCGTGTAGTTAAAGGTGGAGTTATTGTTTTTGATGATTACGGAACAGTAGAAGGTGAAACAAGAGCTGTGGATGAGTTTTTCGAAAAACATCATTATTCCATTAAAAAATTTTCTTTTTCTCATACTAAGCCAAGCTATATAGTGAAATAAGCAGTAATCAATTAAATAAATGCTTATAATTATTTTAAAATAATGAATTTACTAAGCTTTAAATATTTTATTTGATTATATTACATGAAGAAAAATTGGAGGTATATTGATGTCAAAACCATATATAAAAGTTGGGGAAAGGTATATCGGAGAAGAATATTCTCCCTTAGTTATAGCTGAAATAGGTATTAATCATAATGGGAGTTTAGTTGTCGCTAAAGAAATGGTAGATGCAGCATTTAGTGCAGGGGCAGAGATGATTAAGCATCAAACTCATGTAATTGATGATGAGATGAGTAAAGAAGCTAAAAAAGTAATTCCTGGAAATTCAAATAAATCAATATATGATATTATGAGTGAAAGTGCTTTAAATGAACAAGATGAATTGGAGCTTAAAAATTACGTAGAATCCAAAGGAATGATTTTTTTGAGCACTCCTTTTTCTAGAGAAGCAGCAAAACGTTTAGAAAGATTAAATGTACAAGCTTACAAAATTGGTTCTGGTGAGTGCAATAACTATCCTTTAATTGAATTAGTAGCTTCTTATGGAAAACCCATGATTGTATCTACGGGCATGAACACAATTGAAAGTGTGAGAAAGACAGTTGAAATACTTAAGAAACACAAAGTACCTTTTGCACTATTGCAATGCACTAACCTATATCCCACACCTCCTGAATTGGTTAGACTTGGAGGTATGGAAATATTGAGGGAAGAATTTCCGGAAGCAGTCATAGGTTTATCTGATCATACCTTAAATAATAATGCAGCATTTGCAGCAACTGCGCTTGGCGCATCGATTCTTGAAAGACATTATACTGATTCAAAAGAAAGATGTGGACCTGATATTCTATGTTCAATGGATACAGAAGAATTGAAACAATTAATCTCAGGCTCAAAGGAAATTGCGAAAATGCGTGGAGGAATAAAAGAACCTTCAAAGGAGGAGCAAGTTACAATAGACTTTGCTTTTTCTACTGTTGTGGCAATTAAAGACATTGATGCTGGAGAAAAATTTTCCGCTAGTAATATATGGGTTAAAAGGCCTGGGTTGGGAGAATTGAAAGCTGAGTACTATAATAGTATATTAGGCTCTTATGCAAACAAAAAAATTAATAAAGATCAACATTTGAAATGGAACGATATCAAACATGACTAATGAAAAAAAAATATTATTCCTTACTGGTACTAGAGCAGATTATGGAAAACTAAAGTCTTTAATGTGGAAGATACAAAATCATAATCAATTTGAGTTAAAAATCTTCGCAACCGGTATGCATATGCTTTCTAAGTATGGATTGACTTGGAAAGAAATAAAAAAAGACGGTTTTGAGGATATTTACAAGTATATAAATCAGCAAGAAGGAACAACGATGGATCTTATTTTAAGTAATACAGTGACTGGTTTAAGTAATTATGTACATGAGGAAAAACCCGATTTAATTGTTGTACATGGTGATCGTTTGGAGGCATTAGCTGGAGCAATTGTAGGGGCTTTTAATAATATAAAAGTAGCTCATATTGAAGGAGGAGAGGTATCAGGAACAATTGATGAGTCGATTAGGCATTCGATTACTAAATTGGCTCATATACACTTCGTAAGCAATGAACAGGCCAAAAAACGTGTTCTTCAACTAGGTGAAGTTGAAGAATCCATATATGTAATTGGATCTCCTGATGTAGATATAATGTTATCTGATACTTTACCTAGTCTTGAAAAGGTAAGAGAAAGATATCAAATTAATTATGACAATTATGGCATATTATTATATCACCCAGTAACTACACAGCTAGAAAAGATAAAAAAAAATGTTAATACTTTGCTAGATGCACTTGGAGAATCAAATAAAAATTATGTGGTTATTTACCCTAATAACGATGAAGGTAATGAGGTTATTTTAAAAGCATATAAATCATTAGATAAAAATGAGAAATTCAAGATATTCCCTTCTTTAAGATTTGAGTATTTTTTAACACTTTTAAAGCATAGCGATTTTATAATTGGCAATTCTAGTGCAGGTATAAGAGAAGCTGAAATCTTTGGTATTCAATCAATTGATATAGGAAATAGGCAGAATAACAGATATGATAAATATAAATCATGTAATATTATTAATGTAACTGAAAATAAAGAACATATACTAGAAGCCATAGATCAAGCAACTAGTAAGGCTAGATATTATAGTCAAACATATGGAAAAGGTAATAGTGATGAACAGTTTTTAAAAATATTAATTGATTCAGATATTTGGAACTTCAATATTCAAAAATATTTTAATGACAAAATGTAATAGGTGACATGATGTATAAAAAAAATAGTTTTTTAGCAATTATACCAGCGCGTGGTGGCAGTAAAGGTATCAAGAAAAAAAATCTTTTTGAAGTAGATGGCAAGCCTCTAATTCAGTTCACTATTGAAACCGCAAAAAGTTCAAAATACCTTGACAAAATTATAGTTTCAACTGATGCTATTGAGATAGCAGAGAAATCTAAAAAATATGGAGCGGATGTTCCTTTTTTAAGACCTGGTCATCTTGCAACTGATAAATCGAAAACTATAGATGTAGTTATACATGCAATAGAAGCTTTGAATAATATAGGGGACTACTATGATTATGTAGTATTACTTCAACCCACACAACCTTTGCGCACCACAGAAGATATTGATTTATCAATTGAAAAAATTGTTGATTTCAAAATGAATAGCCTTGTTAGTGTTGTCGAAGTGTCAGAGAACCCTATTTTAATGCGAACAATTAATGAAGATGAAACTTTAGAAAATCTACTAACAATGGGAAGTACAGTTAGAAGGCAAGATTTCCCTGATTTTTACAAAGTTGATGGTTCTATTTATATTAATAAAATTGATGAGAACTTAAGTATAAACACAAGTCTAAATGATAATAAATTGTCTTATGTAATGAATAAGAATTATAGTGTTGATATAGATTCAGAGCTTGATATAGAGATATTTAAATACTTATATAGAAAGTTTTTTTAAAATTGTGATCTTCATACTTGAAGGTGCATATACAAAATGTAAAATGAATCTCTAGAATATCATGCAGTTGAATAAAAATTAAAAATAAACTTTAAAGAATTCACCTTAAATAGTGGATAAAAGACAGACTAGAAAATAACTAAAAGGAGGCAAATCATGGACATTGCAGCATTATCTACAGTGATGAGCCAAGCTAGCTTGCAACAGCAGGTTTCGTTAAGCGTTACGAATAAAACAATGGAGCAAGCAGAGGTTGTGAATGAAGGATTAATTAAAATGATGGAGCAATCTGTTACACCACATTTAGGTGGTTCTATTGATGTAAAGGCTTAAATCATAGGCATTATCACATTGTGGTGATGCTTTTTCTTTATTTAAATAATAAAACAATTTAATAAAAATGACTAACTGCCGATATAAGAGATAACAAACTAAAGGGAGTTGGCATGAGTTATGGGTGTGGGAAAAATTCTTTCTGGATCCCAGCTTTTGCAACAGTCATTATACAACGAGTTTTCGACATCTGTAAGCGGAAGATCTGTGGAAAATACTAAAAATTATGAAGAAAATACTACAACAGCTACTATTCAGAAGCAAGTTGATACACGTAATGAAAAAAAACAAATAGAAGGAATGATAGGAGCATTAAATGAATTTTTAGAGCCTACTCGTACTTCTGTAAAATTTGAATTACATGATAAGCTTGATGAATATTACGTAACGGTTGTTGATACGTCTACCAATGAGATTGTAAAAGAAATCCCTCCAAAAAAAATGTTGGATGTTTACGCTGCTATGGCTGAATTTATGGGATTTATCGTTGATGAAAAAATATAAAAGGCTGGTGAACAAACATGGTAACAGGTATAAATAGTAACTTTATGCGGATAGGAGGCCTTGCTTCGGGATTAGATACCGATGGCATTATAGACGATTTAATGAAAGCAGAGCGTATACCATTACAGAAGATGGAGCAAGACAAAATTTGGACTGAGTGGACACGTGATGCATATCGTGAGATGAACACAAAATTTTCGCAATTTGAACAATTATTTTCTAGTATGAAGCGAGCTAGTTCCTATAAAGTCAAATCTGCTATTTCAACACAATCTGATGCAATAACTGCTACTGCGTCTTCAAGTACATCAAATGGTTCATACAGTATTGAAGTCAGTCAATTAGCTACAAATGCTATTAATGTCAGTTCAACTGGTCTTTCAACTGACGCATCAAACAAAATTGATCCATTGGCTCCTCTTTCCGAGCAATTAGATAAATTAGGAGCCACATCGTTACCTAGTTCTTTAAAATTTACAACGTATCAAAATAATCCTGCTGGGGAGACGCATGAAATCCAAATTGATGCTACAGATTCATTAGGCGATGTTTTAGCAAAAATTTCAGATGGTACTGGTATTAATGCGTTTTATGACGTACAAACAGATAAAGTTGTAATGGAAACGAAATCTACGGGTGATTTCAATCCTGGTGGAAATGAAATTGATTTTAGTTCAGATAGTGGTTTTTTTGCTAATATTTTTAATATGACCAATGCAGGTGAAAAAGGTGGAACAAATGCCAAATTCACTTATAATGGAGCGATTGACTTAGAGTCTAAAACAAATACGACATCCATTAACGGATTAACGTTAACTTTTAATGATGTGACAGCCGGACAAGCAAGAATATCTGTTACGAATGACGTAGATAAAGCTGTTGATTCTATCACTCAATTTGTTAATAAATATAATGAATTAATAGAAAGTGTGAATGAAAAAGTAATAGAGAAAAGGCATAGAGATTATAAGCCTTTAACAGAATTACAAAAAAAGGATATGTCAGAAAGTGAAATAGAGCTTTGGGAAGAGAAAGCAAAAAGCGGGATGTTAAAAAGTGATTCTATGCTAAGCTCTGGCTTAACAAGTATGCGTCAAGACTGGTATCAAAATGTAGATACAGGAAATGCAAATTTGAATCATCTGTCCAAAATTGGTATAACTACATCAAAATCATATGCGGATAATGGAAAATTAGTTATTGATGAAGAAAAATTACGTGAAGCATTGCAAGATGATTCTGATGCTGTGTATAAGCTATTTTATAATGCAGATGAGAATAATCAGGGGTTAGTAAATCGCTTAGAAGATTCAGTTAAACAGACGATGGAGAACATTAATAATCGCGCAGGTAAGACGACTTGGACAGCAGAGCAATATACGCTTGGAAAAAAACTAAAAGATATGGAAACAAGAATGGATGATTTTCAAGAAAGATTAGCGGAAGTTGAAAATCGTTACTGGAAACAATTCACTGCTATGGAAAAAGCAATTCAGAAAATGAATCAACAATCGACCTATTTAACACAACAGTTTGGCGGTATGTAAGAATAAGGGAGTGTTATATTAGTAATGAGTTATCAACAATATGAGGCGTATAAAAATAATTCAGTCAACACAGCCTCTCCTGGCGAATTAACACTTATGTTATATAATGGATGTTTAAAATTTTTAAAACAGGCCAAAAAAGGTATAAATGATTCTAATTTTGAATGGAAAAATACAAACATTCAAAAAGCACAAAATATTATTAATGAATTAATGGTGACATTGAATCAAGAAACAGAAATTGGGAAACAAATGCTGCCAATATATGATTATATTAACTATATATTGATGGAAGCCAATATAAAAAATGATATTAATAAATTGGAAGAAGCTTATGGACTGATCGAAGAATTTCGTGATTCTTGGAAGGAAGCTCTAAAACAAACACGCCAACAAAAATATGGAGATGGAGCTCGGGTATAATGACAGAACGAATGAATCAATTATACGAACGAACAAATGAATTACTGCTCCTGCTAGATGAAAATGTCAGTAAAGCTGTTGAAGAAAGAGAAAAGATTATTGAGAATGTAAATGTTTTATTAAATCATAGAGAAATTATATTGGCTGAAATAAAACCGCCTTATACAGCAGAAGAAAAAGAAATTGGAATAAAGTTAGTTCCATTAGAACAAAAAATACAGCAACGTCTGAATCTATTGTTTACTAATATTAAGACAGATATGCGTACAGTGAAAAAGCAGAAAAGTACGAATCAGAAATATATGAACCCCTATCAATCACTTGCTAACTCTGATGGCTCATATCTTGATAAGCGGAAATAAATAGAGCTCTAACTACATTCATCTTGTAGTTAGAGCTTTTTCTTACACTGAATAAAATGCAAAACCGAGAATAGCTAAGAAGATTAAGAGTCCGTAAAATACAATAGAAATAATTCCTGTTGTTAATCCTGCAACAGCCATACCACGTCCACCAAGTTGATACTGAGTAATTTCCTTAAAAGCTTTGCTAGCTAATACAATCGCAATAATTCCTAAAATAAATCCAAGCCAAGGAGTAATAATAGCTACAATACCTAAAACCATAGAAGCGATTGCTTTTCCGCTAGCTTGAGGTGTTTGTTGGAATTGTTGTTCTTTCAAAATAAGCTTCCTTTCTGTTCGAGATATACTTTATAATATACCACTTAAATGGAAAGACAGATAGTTTTATGTAGTAAAAAACGAACAAACACTAACAAAGGATGCTTGTGTTTGTTCGTTTACTTGATTTAATAATGCATACTGTCTATTGTGGCCATAGCGATGAAAAAAAATATGATTATTAGACCATAAATAATGGTGCCAACAATACCCGTTGTGAGCCCTGCGACTGCCATACCTCGCCCACCAAGTTGATACTGAGCAATTTCCTTAAAAGCTTTGCTAGCTAACACAATCGCAATAATTCCTAAAATAAATCCAAGCCAAGGAGTAAGAATAGATAAAATACCTAAAACCATAGAAGCGATTGCTTTTCCACTAGCTTGAGGTGATGGGTTATAATGTTGTTGGTCCATCGAAACACCCTTTCTTTAGTTGTTATTTATTAGTGCTTATGTAGCAATAAATTTCCATCTATGCATACTAACTCATTATAACATGTCAGCTTCATCTTTGGGATTAAAAAAATTAAAAAGTTGTATCATGTTTTTATTTGTGAGGTGTGTAAAAAGTATTGGTATGCTTATGTTTCATGATGAATAGGGTTTAATATACATTAATTATCTATTATTTCGACAAATTTTTTATAGGTTTATGCAGGAATAAGTAAGGGTATTATAGAAATATAGATATAGAAAGGAGGACACTTTTATGAAATATAACATTCGAGGTGAAAATGTTGAGGTTACAGGGGCGATAAAACAATATATTGAAAAAAAGGTAAGTAAGCTTGAACGCTATTTTGATACACCCCCAACATCAGATGTCAATGTAAATTTAAGTGTCTATAATGATGAGCAACAAATTGAGATTACAATTCCGATGACGAATCTATTACTACGCGCAGAGGAACAACATGCGGATTTATATGCCGCAATTGATTTGGTAGTAGATAAATTAGAACGACAAATTCGAAAATATAAAACAAAAGTAAACCGCAAAGCACGTCAAAAAGGTGCACCAAAACATATTTTTGCGGAAATGGAAAGAGAAGCAATTCGTGAAAATGGAGAAGCAGAGTCAGGGGAAGAAGATAACTTTGAAATTGTAAGAACTAAACGTTTTGATTTAAAACCAATGGATTCAGAAGAAGCCATCTTGCAAATGGATATGCTAGGACATACATTTTACGTATTTACAAACGCAGAGTCAGGCGATACAAACGTTGTATACCGTCGCCGTGATGGAAGATATGGTTTAATCGAACCAAGTTAATACATGAATATAAAGTAGTAGGGTTCCGGCTGATGCGGAACCCTTTTTGAATGGGTCAAGCATTTTTTGTAAAAAAAATCGATCATCTCCGGTTTTGGGAGATGATCGGCGCACACGCAAAAATATCGGCGCACACGCAAAAATATCGGCGCACACGCAAAAATATCGGCGCACACGCAAAAATATCGGCGCACACGCAAA
>NZ_JBISEP010000039.1:0-16262 GCF_044383835.1 Paraliobacillus sp. JSM ZJ581 | reverse complement strand
AAGATTTGGGGAGGTACTTCTTTTTTTGTATCTCAAACTTGTTGGGGCACAAGGGTTATAAATTATGAAATTCACTCAGTTACATAAATTTTTAAATAAAGTTATCTTGTAATAAATATCATCATTTTGTAATTAAATTATCATTTTACTTTTTCTTATTGAATAGTAAAATAAGGTAGAATGTCTATTTATATAAAGGAGTTTAATTATAATGAAAAAAGATACACACGCTTCACGTATCCATAAACGAAAAAACAAAAAACGAAAAAAATACCTATATATATTACTTCCTATTCTACTCCTTCTAGCAGGGGCGGGAACTTATCTAGGGGTAGTGTGGTCTCAAGCACAAGGTATCCTTGCAGATTCCTACCAAGAGGATGGAAGGACAAACGGATCAAAGCTACGTGATGGTGGTATTGACCCAGCAGTTGATGATGTTTCTATCCTTTTTATCGGCGTGGACCAGAGTGAAAAACGTGCAGCTAATAATGAAAGTAATGAACTTTCAGATGCATTAATCCTTGCTACTTTAAACAAAGACGAAAAAAGTGTAAAAATGCTATCCATTCCTAGAGATTCCTATGTTTATGTCCCAGATCTGGGCTATAAAACAAAAATAAACCATGCGCATTCATCAGGTGGAGTTAAGGCTTCATTAGAAACGGTAGAAGAATTATTTGATATACCTGTTGATTACTATGTCAAGCTTAATTTCAATGCTTTTATTGATGTTGTAGATGAATTAAACGGCATCACTGTCGATGTCCCTTACGAATTATATGAACAAGACTCAAGCGACAACGCTAATGCTATCCACTTATTTCCAGGAGAACAATCATTAGACGGAGAAGAAGCACTTGCCCTAGCACGTACCAGAAAACAAGACAATGATATTGAGCGAGGTAAACGACAACAAGAAATTATTAAAGCAATGGTAAGTAAAGCAGTTTCTTTTAATACCTTACTTAATATCTCTGATCTGATGCAGGCAGTGGGAGACAACATGTCAACAAACATGTCTTTTAACGAGATTAAAAGCTTTGTCTCTTATGGCACAACAGGAAAACTAGATATTGAAACAGTAAGCTTAAAGGGCACTGACTTGCGAACTGATCGATACTATTATCAATTAGATGATGAAGATTTAGTCGAAAAACAACAAATGCTTAAAGAACATCTTGGTCTCAGTACTTCTTCAAGCCAAACAAATGATGGTAATAGATTAGAAAATACAACATCAACACAAACAGAATAATAGAAAACGCTGATGACTATGAGACATCCTACAAAACAGCTAAATTAAAAAATCTAGCACAAGGGATCGCTCAATATTCATCAGCTTTTTAATATTTTTTAATTATCACATGAATCATAAATTGAAATACTTTTAAAATACGTTTCCAACGAAATGGTTGTTGTAATAAGCGATATAACCACTCTAAATTCAATTTAATCCATGATTCAGGGGCTCGCTTCACTTTACCTGCCACAACATCAAAGCTGCCTCCTACCCCCATAAATAACCCCTTATCAAATTGATCATAATATTTCGTAATCCACTGTTCTTGACGAGGAGAACCTAATGCTACAAATACCAAATCTGGCTTTGATTTTTTCACATGATCGACAATACTCGAATCATCCAGATCAAAAAAACCGTTATGATGACCAGCTATTTTCAAATTAGGATGTAGAGTTTTAATTCGCGCAACAAAAGATTCGATTACCTCTTGATGCGCACCTAAAAAGTAACAACTCAACGCATTCTCTTCTGCGTAGCCAATTAGATGCGTCATCACCTCAAATCCAGGAATACGTTCTACAACGGGATCACCAAGTATCTTAGAACCAATTACAATACCAGCTCCATCTGGAAGGACATAATCTGCTTGCTTAACAATCGCTTTATACGATGGTTCTTCATTTGCTAACATGACTATCTCTGGATTTGCTGTTACAAAAAATTGCTTCCCCTGCTTTTCTAAGCTAGGATAAATAATTTCTTGGTATAGCTTCTCTCTCTCTATATTCAAAAAAGAGACATCCATAATATTGACATGATTATAGGACATAGGCTGCAACCTCTCTAGTAATCTATCTGTTAAAACAAATCTCTATCTATTATGGCACGGAATGATATGGTTGGCAATTACATGATAAAAAAATCCTCATCATGGAGATGAGGATGAGAATTAGTTTAGTGCGTGTTGTGCCAAAATTTGTTGTTTATATTCATCTTTTTCTTTTTTAGACATTTTTTTAAATTTGTTAATAAACGCTTCATATTGAGGCAATATTTCATCGACTGAACCAAATGCCCTAACTGTACCAAATTCTAACCAAAGAATTTTTTCGCAGAACTGTTTCATTTGTCCTAACGAATGACTGACAAAAATCATTGTCTTACCCTTTGCTTTAAATTCCTTCATCTTAGCTAGGCTCTTCTCAGCAAAGGCTTTGTCACCTACAGATAGAGCTTCATCAATAATAAGGATATCAGGATCTACATTAACAGATATAGCAAAGCCTAATCGAGATTTCATACCACTAGAATATGATTTCACAGGCTGATCAATGAATTGCTCTAGTTCGGCAAATTCTATAATGCTAGGCTCAAGCTTTTGGATTTCCTGTTTATTAAAACCTAGCATTAATAATTTCAATTCAATATTGTCTCTGCCACTTAAGTCTCCCTTTAAACCAGATGCAACAGCAATTAAAGAAGCTTGTCCATTAACTGTTACCTGACCCTTTGTTTCTGGTACTATACCCGCAATAATATTAGAAAGAGTAGATTTACCAGAACCGTTAGTACCAACAAATCCAATTACATCCCCTTTGTGAGCTTCAAAGCTAACACCTCTAAGCGCATAGAAATCTTCCCCATAATTTCTAGGAAATAATAGGTCTAAAATCCGCTCACCTGGACTATTATACAATTTATATTTTTTTGTTACATCATCTACTACAATCGATTTATTCATAGTAACTCCTTTGTTTTTAAAGAAAATCGATAAAATGTCTTCGAAACTTCACATGCAAGTTGGATCCGATTATAAACAACACAAGCGTAATTCCCCAAAAGTATAGTGTATATTGCCAATTCTCAATTAAATACCAATTTAAACCAAGAAAACCAGATCTATACCCCTCTATCAAATAGTATAACGGATTAATTTTCATAATAATTTTTATCCAACCATCTAGATTTGATGTATCTACACTCCAAAGTATCGGTGAAAGATATAGTAACATTCTCAGAGAAGCATTAAGAAACATGTGTACATCTCTAATAATTGTTGACAAAGTCGAAGTGATCAATGATAGGGCGTAACTAAAGGCAACTGTCGCAAATAAAAAGTAAAATATTTGCAAATAGTATACATTTAGATAAAATCCCATTATATTTAAAATAATGATTGTAATTACGACCATTATAATGTGTATATACAGCTGAGAAAAAATAACAAAGTTCGGTATAACACTCATAGGAAAATTCATCTTTGATAACATTCTAAGCCTAGTGTACACAGATTTTGAACCTTTAATGGTTGATTGATAAAAGAAAAACCATAGAATAAAACCTGATAACATCCAAGGAAGAAAAGGAACAAAGATATCAGGAGCGACTTCTATTTCCGGCCTCTCTCTAATACCGTACCCAAACACAAACCAATATATCCCAATTTGAATTAAAGGGTTTATTACTTCCCAAGCCATACCTAAATAATTTGTGTTATTAGCGCTTTTAAGTTCATATAATGATAATCTTCTTATCAAATAAAAGTGATTGATTTGTTCTTTTAAAACTAACAGTGGGGATCTCATAATTGTTTCCTTTCTGTAACACCATAAAATACTTACCAAAGTATACTAATTAAACGAAAAAAACACAACTATAATGTGTATACAATTAATTCAAAATTTTTCTAACAACTTTTTCACTAGATCTTCCATTTTCTAAATAACAGAATTTCTGATTAAATTCTTTTACATTATCTGAAACATAAAATGTTTCGCTTATTTTATCTATTTCTTTAATTAAATCAACTGTTGTTTGAACTAGAGGTCCTGGTGCATCTTGTTCAAGATCAAAATAAAAACCTCTTAATTGATGTTTGTATTTCTGCAAATCATAAGTGAAAAAGATCATCGGTCTGTTCAGATTTGCATAATCAAAGAACACTGATGAGTAATCAGTTATTAAAACATCAGATACAAGATATAAATCTCTTATATCCTTGTAATTAGAAAAGTCATATCCAAATTCTTTATAATTATCTATGTTTAGGTTTTCGGCCACAAGATAGTGCATCCTAATTAGTATTATCCATTCATCTCCGAGCTTTTGCTTTAAAAGATCTAGATCTATATTTATACTAAATTTGTATTTTCCTTTAGAATAAAACTCATCATCTCTCCAAGTTGGTGCATATAAAAGGATTTTTTTATTCTTTGGTAAAGACATTTTGTTTTTCAAAGAATCTATTGCTTTTTTGTTGTTATTGTTCAGCAAGTAATCATTTCTAGGATAACCTGATTCAATGATTTCTCCACTATAACCAAACGCCTTTTGAAAAATTTCTGTAGAGTATTCATTAGGCGAAATCAAATAATCCCATTTTCTAGACTCGCTCACGAAATTTTTTTTATATTTTTCTGTGCTTGTACCGGGCATATGTACCTCTTGTATGTCTAATCCTAATTTTTTCAAAGGTGTACCATGCCACGTTTGTATATACGTTGTGTGAGCAGGTTTGGGAATCCATAGTGGAAGCCTACTATTAATTATCCAGTATTCGGCTCTTGCCATATTTACTAGCCATTTTAATGAGAATCTATTCAAATATTTTTTTTCGTTATCAATTTTCAGCTGATGTTCATACCTTTTATCAATACTCCAAAATAATTTATATTTAGGATAATTATTCGAAAGATACTCATACAAAGCTAAAGGATTATCACTAATTTGTTTCCCGTGAAAGCTTTCAAAAATTATTAAATTCTTCTTTGCAGGTAATTTAGAGACCACATAAAAAACAAATTTATATATCCTTAAAATTATCTTTCTTCGCTTTAAAAAACCCCGCATACCAATATTCGCTCCTATCTTTTAATGCAACCATTTAAGTTGCATTAAAATAATAATGCTAAGGAAATATCCCCTAACATTATTATTTTAATCTATTTCAAAGCTTTATAAAAGGTTTTCATAGCCTTTTCGTTGTACTTATTGGAATGAAAGACACCGTTGTGTGTTTTTCTTTCAATAATAAATTTGTTTAATCCCTCGACCAAACCATCAACGCTATCTTCAACCAATAGTCCATACTTACCATCTTCAAGGACCGTTCTATTAGCAACAATATCTGTAGCAACAATATTCATTTCTAAAGTCAATGCTTCTAGAAGAACCATTGGTTGGCCTTCATAATGCGAAGAGAGAACAAAGCAATCACATTTTTTCATAAACTCAAAAGGATTCTCTAATTGCCCAACTAAGTAAACATTGTGAGAAAGGTTTAATTCTATTATTAACTTTTGCAAATCTGCTTTTAGAGGTCCGGAACCTAAGATATATAATTTAGACTTATCATTCTTTTTCACTATCTCTGCAAAAGCTTTAATTAAATTATCTTGCGCTTTCTCTGGTGATAGTCTTCCCATATTCACAAAGCTTATGTTATCAGATGTCGGATAGGGAATAAATTTTTCATCTAATTCAAAACCCAGAATCTCTATGATAGAGATATACTCACTTTCGATCCAGCCTATTTCATTACCCTCAAACTCGACAAAAGAATACTTTGCAAATTGTGTTGTAAGTTCTTTAGTTACTATAACTTGGGAACCTTCTGCAATACTTACATTTCCTTTAAATTCCTCGTTCATATTTAAAGGATCGGAATAAAATGAATTAACATTTGACACATTGATTACCCCTATTTTTTTAACCACTTCATTTTTAAGTTCTATTGGCTCTTCTACATAATTAACAGCCTTACTATTTAACCATCCACTTATCTCATCTTTTTTAACATAATGGTATTTACCGTTAATTGTTTTACTTGTTTTAGTGATTATCACATTTGTGTTTAATAGTTCTTCAGCAGCCATTATTTCTTTAGCCTTTGGGTGTGGAGATGGCTTTAACCATAACTTGTAATTTTCAGGATTAGATATAACAGCTATTTTATTATTTTTGTATTCCCTTAATATTCTCTTATCAATATTTTTTATAAAGGATCTATGCTTATAATAGTTAAATGATTTTCTAAGCTTTTTATCTATTTTAGACAATAAGGTATCTTTTGTGTTGTAATTTTTAACTATTTTTAAAGCTGAATTATCAATCCATCCAATTTTAGTTCGATTAATATAAATACGACTATACGTGCTATGCTGTGTTCTTACTTCTGCATTAATATAGACCATTATATCTTTATAATCGTAACTATTCGACACCTTTTTTACTCTTTTTAATTTAAAAGGTTTATTCCATATATCATTGTTACGTGACCATTTAATTATAGCTAGCTTGTTTACCTCTTTTCTTTCAAGAACACTATCTGGTAACATTCCAAAATTACATTCTTCCATCCAGCCTATTACTAAGTTTTTATGTTTGAATTTATAAAAAGTCCTATTATCTACAATAGCCTTTCTTTGTATTGTGACTTCTTCATTTTCATATTCTATTGCATCACATATAATATTATCTTTTTCATAGATAGGTCTTCTTAGTACTTTACTATTTTGTTCAGGCTTTACAATAGATCTTGCTTTATAATTTGAATAATCAATTATTGGTTCAATTTGTTCACTAGTAATTTCATCTAATTTCTTTTCACCACTTAGGTGAAGTATTTTATCTGGATTAATGGAATTAAGTATATAATCAAATTTTTCTTCATTTGCGTATTGCAAAAGGTTCTTTTTGTTAAGTTCCATTGTCCCTTTAGAAACACTAACCAATTTATCAAATTTATTGTATACAGAAAACAGTCCTCTTAAATTCTGCCTATGCGGACGTTTTCCATTAACTTTTCGTTCACTATCAGACAATAAATCATTGTGCATATAACATAATTTCTTTTTAGCATCTATACTAATAATATATTTCGCCCAAAAGAAACTATATCCACTAAAATCAATTCCATAATCAAATTCACTATTTCCAAACAATCTTCTAACTTCTCTTTTGTATGCAGATTCTGGATATAATTTCTGCTCAGTTTTTCTAAATATGCCCCTGTTTTTAATCAGTTTGTCCCTGTAAACTTCATTAAGTGTATATGATGGCACACCCAGTTTAAATAAAAACCTCACATTTTTATTTACTTTCTTTAAGTTATTTAAAACTTCTGGTGAGTTTGGCGTTTTCATAAAACAACTTACATCATATTTTGTATAATCTATATTGTCCAGTAAGTTTATTACTGAACTAGTTATTCCATTATTAGCCATACCACCTGGATATAACACTATCTTTTCCTTTTTATTATCTAAATTGTCTATAACTTTTATATTGTTAGATTCATTTAAAAATAAATAATCAACTAGCCTTTTGGTTGCATTTCCATCATCATAATTAACAAATTGATCTTTCATACTTTTATAATTAATCTGATATTGATTTTGGTTATATCTCTTATTTTTAATAGCATATATTAAATCATTAATGTTTAAACATACAGGTCCAGGTAATTCCTCATCTTTAAAGTATTTTTGTCTTTCTTCATTGTATTCATCTTCATCAAGGGTATAAAAGATTATTGGCTTATCTGTAACTAGATAGTCGAAAAAGATACTTGAATAATCTGTAATGAGCAAATCAACTAAACCTAACAACTGATTAGTATCTACATAATCAGGAATAAGGCATTCTTTCAATTCAGAATGCTTCACTGCTTCATTATATAAAAATGGGTGTACCTTTACCAAGACATTGAACTCACTTCCTAAGTGATTATTAAGTAATTCAATATCAGCAATTATTTGATATATATCATTGTTTACTTTGTTTACACTCTTTCCTTTCCATGTAGGAGCGTAAAGAATTGTTAATTTTTTTTCATCTATATTTACCCCGTATCCAGATATCTCTTGACGAAACTTACTAGCATCAAGGTTTAATGTTAAGTCTATTCTAGGATAGCCGTCTTCTATAATACTACCTGAATATATACCATCTAGTTTATAACTTTTAAGAAAGATATTAGTAGTGTGTTTATTTGGACTCAAGATATAATTAGACGACAAAAAGTTCCTTACTACATTTTGCGAATGAGCTGGATTACCTGGAATATCAAAACCCATTGTCTTTAATGGGGTACCATGCCATGTATTTATATAGACTTGTTCTTTTTTAGGAATAAAAAAATATTGGAAAGTAGAGTTATTAATCAAATACCTACTTGTAGTTAAATATTTTAAATACTCTTTTGAATTTCTTTTAACAAAAATAACGTTATTATATGATTTGTATTTTTCTATTATTTTCTCTAAATTATCAAAACTATCTATTGACCACACATGTTTGTAAGACCCAAAATCTTTGCGTTTTAATAGATACAAAAAAATAGCATATGGACTATCTGTTAAACTTTTCCCATCTCGACTTTCATATAAAATAACGTCTTCTTGAACCTTATACTTATCATAATATTTAGTGAATAATATACTTCTCTTATGATTTTGTTTTCTAATAAAATTCATTATTGGTTCAATTATAAATTTTATTTTTCTCTTCAATTTTTTTTTAGTTAACACTTCTAAATACTCTCCTTTATAATTCCCAAAAAATATAACTGTAAATTCACAACAACAAACCACAGATATTATATCACACTTTATTTTTCCACTTAAGCTAATAATTTTTATATATTAATCTTGATTTCCGTTTTTTTCAAATTGAATATTTCTCCATGACACATTTCCGTTTCGCATCAAGTACGGACCTAGCTTAATGTATTTCCCTGTTTCTGGTGTTATATTCAACTCTATTTTACTCCAAGTATTATTTTTTAGTTCTAATTGATCCACTTTAATATTTTTATACCAATCACAATCTTTTTGTAAATATGTGTCTACTGTATTAAAAGTTCTAAGAGAAAAAATTAATTTATTACTATCTATTTCTACTATATTATTAATTTTCATCTCGAAACTTAGCTTAAAGGTATAGGATCCTTTTGTATCAATCTCAATTGGATGTGACCAAATTTGGGCATTCATATCCTTTTCTAAACCACTCATTTTTGCAGATAAAATGTTTAAGTCTGGTCGATCCTCTTCAGGTGGTAATATATCAAAACTGTCCTGCCAATATGACCAATAAAGTTTACCTTGGCTAAAATCTCCATTTTTCAATAATTTTATGTTTGGTTTTACTTTATCATTAGAGTTCAGGTGATTTTTCTTATATTCATATAGATTCCTTAAAATAATCGTCAACAATTTATGTGTGAAATCCTCATAAAAATCCTGTGTGTAATGCACATAGAAAACTTCCCAAAAATGATTATCTATTGAAGTATATTTTTTATCATAGCTAATAGTTTCTACATAAGAATAATTAGCCTCTACGTATTTATAAAATTTACATAACATAGCATTAATTTGTTCTACATCTATTTCTCTATATTTACCTGTTTTACTAATTGTTTTTATTTTGTTTGATTCTGTTTCGATATAATCATCTGTAAATTCAATTTTATTCAGAATGATTTTAGTGTTTGGAAACTCTAATTTCATTTTCTCCATAAACTTATCTATGGCGTCTTTCCAGATTAAGAAATATTGATCAAAATCTTTCTCAGGCTTATATGTTTCACCTAGTTCCAAAGTAGAGTAAAAGGGTGTCTTTTTAAACAACCAAGTTTTATTTGTTATATAACTAGTTCCGATTTTTCTAACTCCAAAATAAACATCTGGATAGAAATCTAATATTAAAAAATCAGGTTGTGAGATATGCATAGCGTTCCATGGGCTTTTCAACAATTCCGTAATTAATATTTTTTTATTAAAATCATTAATGTCACCTTTTAGTACCTTATATGGTTGAAAAGGAATTGAATCTGACATTAATGAGATCATAGACATATGATTTTGTGTAAATACACACTGATAGTAATCTTTATAATTTTTAATAAAATTAGAATTAAAAGCGTCTCGACTAACACAACTACCTATCACAGCCAGCTTTATACTATTCATGTTTTTAACTCCTTATTGTAATTTTTAAATATAAAATTGCACTAGTGTCGCACCAATATAGAAAGAATATTCCGAATAACATTGCGCGATTTTTTAAAAAAAACTGAAAGCACCTAAACAAAGGTAGTGAATATCCATTTCTCGACTATAACCTGAGACTTTTGCGACATTGTTTGGTAAAGTTTTGCGGGGGTTCATTGTAAAATCAAATGCAACAGCTAAATAAATTAGAAAGTCATCGTGAAACCACGTATAGTTAAGGTTGACTAAACAATAATATACGGAGGTAATTCACTATGACTCAAAACCATTCTAACACGAAAGAACGTAAATTTACACATTTAACAGAAATTGAAAAAGGACAAATAGAAGCATATCTTGATGAAGACCTATCACTAAGGGAAATTGCGAGAAGGATGGGACGTGATGTTAGTACGATATCCCGTGAGCGAGATCGTGGTACTGTCGAACAAATTGATACCAATCGTAGGCCCTATAAGAAATACTTTCTCGACGTTGGAACACGTGTTTATAAGGAGAATCGTAAAAACTGTGGTAATCATTCAAATGTGATGAAAGCATGGAATTTTAATGCTTTCGCGGAAAAGGTGATTTTAGAAGAACACTGGTCTCCCGATGCAGTTGTCGGTTATGCCAATAGGCACAAGAAATTCGAATACATCCCTTCCACGAAGACGTTGTATAACTGGATCGATGAAGGAAAACTTTCTGTAATCAACATGGATTTGGCGCTGAAATTACGTCGTTCAACCAAGTCAACGAAATCTCGAAAACATAAAAAAGTACTTGGAAGAAGCATCGAAGAACGCCCAGAATCCGTGGAAACAAGAAAGGAATTTGGACACTGGGAGATTGATACAGTCGAAGGACGCAAATCAAATGACGATGCTTTACTAACGCTGATAGAACGGAAGACACGCCACAAAATCATCAGGCGCATTCCGAGCAATACCGCACCAGCTGTTACAAATGCCCTACAAGAGATATTTGCAGAATACGAAGAAGTGCAAGATGTCTTTAAAACCATTACAGCAGATAATGGCTCGGAATTCAGCGCACTATCGGAACAAGGGGAAGGTATTCAAATGGATGTCTATTTTTGCCACCCTTATGCTTCGTGGGAGCGAGGGTCAAATGAGCGCCACAATGGCCTTATAAGAAAGTTTATCAAAAAAGGGCAGCCAATTCATTCATACTCTGATGAAAAGATTGCAGATGTTGAAAACTGGATGAATACACTTCCCAGGAAAATATTAAACTATCAGACACCAGGCGAAGCGTTTGCGAAATTTGTGGATTGTGTTGCCTAGGCAACACGATCCACAAATACAGGTAAACCTTAATTAGTCGTTTCTCAAAGGGTGTTGCATTTAATATTGCAATTTAGGTCTAAATTTTTTTAAAATTTGTAGGTAATTATAATTTATCTTTCGCTTATTCAGTACATCAGGATTGTAAAATAAAAAGAAGAGGGTGCCAGTTTACTTGCAGTAAACGATGGAAAGATCATAGAAACTATCAAAGTATGTCACGCAAAGGAATTTGTTCAGATAACTCCCCAATGGAAAACTCCTTTGGATTAATGAAGCAAGAAATGTATTATGGCGTAGTATATGAATCATTTGAAGAACTAGAACAAACCATTGAAGTGTATATTTATTACTACAATCATAAACGAAATCGCTCCGACATGTAGGAAAATGGAACCTTGCACCGAATTTGATACTGGTTCCTCCACTTGAACAGAGAGCCACTGTGTTTCGTCAGGTGTCTCTATTGGGCTATCATCACGCTCAAATTGCTGCAACCAATAATACATTTGGTGAACGTTGATTTCTTGATCCCGCACCAAGCCGCTATACTTTGCCCGCTTTCTTTCCAGGCATTATAGTGTGCTTCCCATTCTATTCTTTTTTCTTTCAACGTCATCACATAACCTCCATGATTGATTTTATATGAAGATTATCACATGACTGACTTTTGATTCCTATGTGTATTTTATTTGACGCTTACGAATAAAAGAAAAATTGACTGGAATGAGTCCGGTAGAATACCGAATACAAACCAGCCAATTATCTGCTTAATAGTCAGTCTAACTTTATGGGATCAGCACAAAGCTTCCTTCTCTTTTATTATCCTTACTTGAATTTAGGCACTTCGAAAACTAAAGTATATTTCTCTATTATACTGTATAGCTCGGCAATTTTTTTTGTTTGTTTAACAGCCCAGCCAATATCCGTTGCGTATTGATGGGTTGCGTAGCCATATTTCTCTATACCATCTGGATTCCATCTCATTTTATATAAAGTATCTTGTCCAGCATGAATATAGTTTTTTGAAACGAAGCTAGCTCCACCAACGATAGCTTTCGAAGGAGTTGTCCAGCCTTCTAAATACGCTCGCTTTGCTCCACCATGTAAGGCATCATTGTCAAAGGCTCCGATACCATACATATTATAAACAATTGCGTCATATTTTGTTGCACTACTAGATAGAACTTTTACATCTGTTTTACCGTTCTTGTCTTTAAAAACATTTACTTTAACTCCTCTTGCTAATGTAGAAGAACCATTTCCCGTTTCAAGTAATGCGTGAGATATTAAGTATATTTCATTAATATTGTGAAGTTTACCAGCATTTATAAAGGCTTGAGCACGTCCAGAAAGTATACCTTTACTGTTTGTCAGTATTTTATTATTAACTTCTTCAACATCCAAACCAGCACTGCTTGACAATCTTAAAAACTGAAAAAAGCGGGTTGAATTTTTACTATAGTTATGAGGGTTCACATAAAATTCAATCTCAGATGCATTAGCATTTATCCACTTACCTGCAGAGTATCGGATTTCATACCAGTAATACCCAGATGAGTCTTTTGAGTTTGTTTTACTGAGAATAGATACAGCAGTTCCATTATTAATTGAGCCAATTACACCATAAGTAGTGTTGGGTCCTGACCTAACTCGCCAACCACTACCAGAAATTGTACCATATGATCCATTTATTTTACCAAAAGCGTCTTCTCTTATATAACCAATATGTTGATCAGTCTGAGCAGAAGCCGCTAATTGTTTTTGAATCATTGTTTCTAAATCATAGTTATAAGAATTATACTCATAAAATGGACCGGTTGCTCTGTTTACATCAAATAATAATTTAGCACTTCCAGACAACTCACGGTATTCAATTTCTATTTTGTTAATTCCTTTGTGTAAATAGACACGTTTATACTGTACTTGACTCGTGTAATTCCATTGATCTATAACTGGTTCAGTTTTATTATTCAAATAAACTCTAGCCCCAGTGTCAGCATCCATTTCTAGTACATAGTAACCAGATTCTGATATATTATATACTCGATTAAATTTAGCAGAGAAATTATCTGGACTAATTAAAGAGCTTGGTGAACCTGTCCCCCAATTACTTGTATCATCATTAAGTGCATAGATTTTTTCAAATGCACCTTTCCCACCAACAACCACAGAATTACCACTAAAATTATCATTATCAAATATCTCAGCTACCCAACCATCTGAAGGAGATATATTCATTGATTGCGCATAGGGTTGAAGATATACATTAATAGCACCTTTACCTTTTGCTAATACTTCTAACCAATGAACGTCATTTGCTGTATCTTTAATATCAATCACACGTGCATTCTCTCTACCTGTGGGGAAATTATATGCTTTGTCATCAATATTGATTTGTATATCTTTACTTGATTTTACACGTAAAACATATTTTCCTTCAGGTATTTTTTTGGCTGTTACATACCTACCTGATTTTGAGTTTGAGTCAGACAATACAGAGTTCGCAAAAACTTTTGCAGAGTCTGGTATACCTGTAAATCTATCATTTGAGTAATAGTATGCTAACCATTGATCAAATTTAACAACCTCAGAGTATACACCTGCTCCACCACCAACTTCTCGGTAGTTGGTTTTTATATTTGCCAAGCCTGATTGATTTAATAGAGTGGTACGACTTATATTAGACAAGTGACCTTTGTTTGTTTCATAATCCCACTTATTAATAACTTCCTTACCATCAATATTAACTTTAACCCCGGTATCCGAAAATGTTTGCATAAAGTAGTTACCTTTTAAGATTTGGCTTTGGTCATAAGCTATCGTGAAGTTATCGGGTATCATGTCCCATCTCGGAATCCCATCCCCCCAATTTTCACGTATCACTTTCTTACTTTCTTTAAAATGATCTTTCGCTTTGAAAAAGTCAAAAATTAATTTGGCATCTCCATATTGCTCATGATACTTAATTTTAATGATGTGTTGACCTTTTTCAAGCCACACATTTGCGTATTTTTCTTGGTTAGAGTACTTCCATTTATCAATAATGCTTTCTTTACTTCCATCTAGATATACTTCTGCTCCAGTATCAGCTTGTAGAGACATAGCATAATATCCAGATTCTTGAACATTATAAACTCTAGTGAAATATCCAGAAAAAGTATCTTTGTTGATTAATGGACTAGGAGAACCAGCTCCCCAATCTCCCCAATCAGCATTTAATTCAGTGATATTTTGGAAACCATCTTTACCACCAATAATAACAGAATCACCGGTAAAGTCACTGTTATCGTATAGTTCTGCTACCCAACCGTCAGAAGCAGTTATATTATCCACACCAGTGAACCTATCAATGGTCATTTGTGGTTTACCGCCTTTAGGAGCTCTAACCTCTATCCAATGAATGTTTCCGTTTTTATTAGAATCTTGAATCTCGATTTTACGTGACTGACCTGTCCCTCTCTTATAACTATATGACTTACCATCTATTACTAATTCGAAATCTTGTCCAGATTCACCACGGAAAACATATTCACCTGCAGGTAGACGCTTTGCAGTTACATACCTACTAGCTTGATCTGTAGTATCTGCAAGATTACTAGACTTAATAACATTCGCTGCTTCTGGTATACCTTTCAGACCACTATTATCGTAACGGTAAGTAAGCCAGTTACCCATCGGCACAACGTGAGAGTAAATTCCTGCTTCATTGTTTGATTCGCGATACGTTGTGGAAATAATGGTTTCACCACTTTGATTTAGTAGTAACGCTCGATCAATATTGGCTAATTCACTAGATGATGCATCATAAAACCATCTATCTATTATTGTTTTACCATTTGCGTTAACATATATTCCATTATCAGCCATTGTTTGAACAAAATAATCTCCATTCAATGTTTGACTTTGATCAAATATTGCGGTGAAATAATCAGTTAATTTACTAGTTGGTCCTCCCATACCCCAATTATACGCAATATCTTGCTTTTTCTCGGTATAATCAGGCACTGACATATCAAATATCAGACTAGCTGCTCCTTTTAATTCTCGGTATTCAATCTCAATTTCATGTTCACCTTTACTTAGCCAAACAGCCCCATATTGATTTTTAGAAGAATATGTCCATTGTTCCATAAAAGGAGATTTACTACCATCTAAGTATACTTTCGCACCTGTATCAGCCTTTAGTGTGAAGGTGTAATAGCCAGGTGTCTCGATATCATACACCCTTTTGAATTTCGCTGAGAAATTATCATTTCTAATAAGTGGACTAGGAGACCCTAAACCCCAATCACTATTTTTCTTATCAAGTTTCTCAATCTTATCTTCTGCTCCCTTTCCTCCAATTATCGCTGCAGGTCCTGCATAGTTAAGGTTATTGTAAACCTCTCCTACCCAACCATCTAAGGAGGAGATATTGGAAACTTCATTGTACTTTTGAATTGACAGATCAACTTTTCCACCCTTTGGTGAACGAATCTCTATCCAATGGGCATCTTCTTTTACACTGTTACTTAACGCAACTTTAACAGCTTGTTCTTTTCCTTTTTTAAAGGAATATGTTTTTCCATCAACTACTAGATCAAAATTCTGTGTTGATTTGCCGCGAAATACATAATTTCCAGCAGCTAGGCGCTTTGCAGTTACATACCTACTAGCTTGATCTGTAGTATCTGCAAGATTACTAGACTTAATAACATTCGCTGCTTC
>NZ_JBISEP010000038.1:0-18502 GCF_044383835.1 Paraliobacillus sp. JSM ZJ581 | reverse complement strand
AACTATATCATCACTTAGAACATGAATTTAAAAATGACGTTGGTGAGTTTTTTTACTCACCAACGTCATTTATTGTACAACCACTAAAAAAGAAAACGAGATTGGGACATAACCAAATCTTATACAATAGAAAACGAACTATAATCTTAATATAATGGATTATAGTTCGTTTCTTATCTTAAGCCGTACCTGCGGAAAGAGAGTATATTTCCACAGCGGTGTTTGTTCTTCTTCATTAAAATAAATGTTCGTATTCTCTATTGAGAAATATTGTTTTGTCTCAAGCTCTTTTTTTAATAGGTATGAAAATTAATAGGTTTCCAATATATCGATAGTGTGATATATAATAGTAAAGAGAGTTTAATTAAATAGTGCCATGCGATAAGAAATTAGATATTTATATAACAGATGAAAAGAGTTTACATAAGAGGTGAGTAGCATGCGATATAGACGCCAAGAATCATTACGTTATCAATTCCCCAAACCAATTAATGGTACCTTTGTTATTGTAGTGGATAATATGAAAGAGGATAAACTACAACGATCGGATGCAGGCAAGCTACAAGTGATAGATTTAAGTCCAGGCGGAATGAAAATAGTAACAGCGCTAGATTTACCATTAAATAAAAAGAATTTTTTATTAGAAGTATCATTTAATATTGAACAAATGGATATAAAAATGATGGGTACGATTGTATGGAAGAAGCAACAGGCAAATGATTATTGTTACGGAGTTGAAGGAATAGAAAATGAAGAAAAAGAACAAGAAATTATTGATATATTAAAAAGCCTTCATTTGAATGATAAAGAAAAGAAATCAACTGATTAGTTGATGCAATGAAACAAATAGATGATAGTATGACATGATATTTGTGAATAAGTTACATAGAGATGTTTTTCGTTTTTGATAAAATATTTGCTGAAGCATCGATGTTCGTTCATGATTGAAACTGCGAAGGTAAAACGACGCAGTTTCAACGTGTACTTAGTAGTAGTGCTTCTCAAGAAGTCTAGTCTCTACAGTTGTGATATAACGATATATTTTATCGATAAATAGCTAGCTCTTCTTCGATTGCTTGTCTGATCTTTTGGATGCAGTCATCAACATCTTTACCACGAATACGTTTGCCGTTAACTAACGCATATGGTTTTAACCGACATAATCCACAGAAATTAAGACAGTCACTTACTAACACAGCCACTTCAGGATACTCTGACTCAAATAAGTTTTCAGCATTTATGGTTTGGAGTAAATTACTCTCGCATATTTCAACAACTACGATTCCGATAAGAATCACCTTCTTTTTTAATCACCTTTTCTAAGTTGCGTAACAAAAATAACGCCTATTCACAACTTTGTCAACTTTTTAATATAAAAACCCCTACTTTGTTATTTACTTCACAAACTTTTTTGGGTATTATAGTATGTAAGGGTAGGTGTTGGATATGTCAAAGGAAATGTCAACTCGACAAGCAATTCTAGAATTATTGAAAAAGAAAAGAGAACTTTCTGTTAGCGGATTAAAACAATATTTAGATATTACTGAAATGGCTGTAAGAAAACATCTAGTAAAGCTTGAGGGTGATCATTTAATTAATTCTCGCACAGTAAGGCAACCGATGGGGCGCCCGGTTATATTCTATTCATTAACTAGCAAAGGAGAAAAAATTTTTCCGAATAGTTATGATAAAATAGCTGTAGAAATCCTACAAGACATTCAAGAAAGTCTGGGGACAGATGCAATTGACCAATTATTTGAAAACCGTGAGAAACGAATGAGAAAAAAGTATGTTCGTCGAATTTATGAAGAAGATACGCTAAAAGAAAAAGTAAGAGATTTAGTAGATGTACAAAATGAGAGCGGCTATATGGCTGAATATATTGAATCTAAAAATGATAACGAATTTAGTTTTGCTCAATACAATTGCCCAATTATAGCAATTGCTGATCGCTACGATAAACCATGCCACTGTGAATTAAATCTGTTCAAAGAAGTACTAGGTACAGATGAAGTAGAGCGTGTAGAATGTATTGCAAAAGGCGGGAAAAGCTGTAAATACTTAGTTAAAGAAAGTAATGAAACAAAATTAGTTTAATGCATTCATATATAAGATCAACTCCCTCTACTTATAAAAGGGAGTTTTTTTTCGTCAAATTATTAATGAAGGAAAATTCAAAAATGTTTCGTTTCCGTAATGAGGCTTTTAAGTATGCGATGAATAGCTTTTTGTTTTTTAATAGGAAGTTGTTGCATTCGTTGTACTTGCTCTTTTAGTATTGGGTGTTTCGTAATATAATCTGAAACCAAAACTAGTTCATTATAATACTCACTTGATTGGTTTGTTTTCGCTTGATATAACTGTTGAAATTCACTTAATTGCTGGTTTATTTCTGTTTCATTCCCAACTAAATGATCAATGGACTGTTCAAAAATCAAGCTTAAATTAACAACAGCATGAAGATCAGGCGTAACATCACCGTTTTCCCATTTGGCAATTACAGAACGTGAAATACTTAATTTATCTGCTAGTTGTTGTTGTGTCCAATTATTTCTAGTTCGGTAATATTTAATATTCGTTGATAATTGATTTAATAACATAGTATCACTCACTATCTGTTTCTATGTCGTAATCCTATCATGCAGAAAAAGAAAAATGCGTTATTTCTTGTTCTCGTTTAGAACATGTAGTAAAATGTTTAATATAAGAACATAAAGGGAGGTCACTTTATGATTGGGTGTTTAATGATCTATGTAAATGAACGGAATATAGAAATAGTGATAGATAAAGTAATGCGTATGATAAATCCCAACTATATGTGCAAACGGGAAGAGTGGATTGTGACTTATATCTACGATCAAGATAATAAACTAAATATTTGGCAGGCAGCTTTAGAATTAGAATTAGAAGGCGAAAAGGTTGGGTATGGGTTTGGTACAACAATGGAAGAGGCTAAGGAAGATGTAGCTCAAATATTAATGAAAAGAGATGGGCTAGATCGGCTATCGTATTTATCGCTACTTTCCTAAAAAAACTGTTAATAGTTTATCCTAGGATCTAAAAATATATACGAGCGATTGAAAGTAAGTCTCTTGCAGTATATTACAAAGCAAATTGATTAATTAAAAAGGTATGCAACTTGTAAAGTGGTTGCATACCTTTAACGAGCTTGATAATCATTCATAAACGGTTATGGAGAACAGATTTTAAAGCTAATTGTAAGTTAGGATAGTGATATTTGTACCCGTTTGATAATGCTTTGTTAGGAAGTACCGCTTGTCCTCGAATAACTAAGATACTCATTTCTCCAAGCATCGTTTGAATGACAAAAGAAGGTACCTTTATTTTATCTGGTCGGTGTAGTGTCTTAGCTAACGCTGCGCTTAAATCTTTATTTCGCACAGGATTTGGTGCGGTAATATTTAATGGTCCGTTTATTTTTTCTTCTTTTATTGCGAATAAAATCAATCGAATAGCATCATCCATATGAATCCACGAAAGCCATTGTTCACCAGAGCCAATGGGCCCACCTACGAAAAATTTATAAGGAATTGATAGCAAAGGAAGTGTTCCTTTTTCACCTAGAACCATTCCAAAGCGGGCATAGATTACACGAACACCATAATTTTCTGCCTGTTGTGCAGTAGATTCCCATTTATTTGTGACATATGCTAAGAAATCATCCCCTGAAGAGATAGTTTTTTCAGTGAAAAATTTTTGATCCGATGTGCCGTAATAACCGACAGCAGATGCGTTTACCAATACTTCCGGCTTCTTCTCCATCGCTTTTATTAAATGAACAATGTTAGTTGTTGCTTTGATTCGGCTATCAATGATTCGTTTCTTTTTCTCTGTAGTCCAATAGCCAAATAGGGATTCCCCGGCTAAATTAATCATTGCTTCGCAGTCTTGTAGGACTTTCTCTGGTTGGTCACCTTCATTTAACCATCCAACATAAGTAACATTTGCTTGATTTGAAAATTTTTCTGGTGAGCGCGTGAGTATAAACACATGATGGCCTTGATTAATAAGTACTTCTGTTAACCGCGATCCGACAAAACCTGTTCCACCTGCTATTACTATATTCATTATAATCCTCCTCGTAATAAATTCATGTTAAACTAACTAGTGAGGTGACATGTATGCAGAAAATATCTCGAATTACGATACAGAAAAAAAATAAACATCGTTACAATATCTTTTTAGATCAACACGGAAACGAGTCTTATGGATTTAGTGTAGAAGAAGATACATTAATTGCTGAACATCTCCGCAAAGGAATGAAAATCGATCAAGCAACGATTGATACACTTATAAAAAAGGATAACTTACATAAAGGCTATTCCCTTTCCTTACAATATCTAAGCTATAGAATGCGATCTGTGAAAGAAATGTATGATTATTTAGTGAAAAAAGAACTAGATGAAACACAAATTCAAGTGATCATTGAACGTTTAAAAAAGGAGAAGTGGCTTGATGATCAGTTATTTGCTGTAGCTTTTGTTCGTACAAAAATACAAACAACAAGTAAAGGACCTTTGTTAATAAAGAAAGAGCTAATAGAAAAAGGTGTTTCAAGCCAAGTAGCTGAGATAGGGCTGACCTATTATTCATTTGAACAGCAAGTAGAGAAGGCGAGTAAATTAATAACGAAGAAACAAAATCGAAATAATAAAGCGTCTTTTAGACAACAGTTAAATAAAATAAAGCAGAGCTTAGTGCAAAAAGGTTTTACGCAAGAAGCGATTAATAAAGTGACTGGTCAAATTTCTCATAACAAAGATGAGGAACAAGAATGGGAAGCAGTCGTTTACCAAGGCGAAAAAGCTTTAAAAAAAATGCAACGAAAATGGTCTGGATTTGAATTACAACATAAAGTGAAAGCCTCTCTTTATCAAAAAGGCTTTTCTTTTGAGGTGATTGAGAAATTTATCGATGTTTATATAAAAAATGTGGAGTAAAGAAATACTTAACTCCACATTTTTATTTGTTTAAAGTAATTGCTTTGCTTGTAAATCTGCTATTGCATGATGTACATGATCAACAACATGTGCAGCGTGCTGTTTCACTTCTGGATGAGCTGTAGAAATGACGTAGCTATGTGGGGTCATTTGGAACATTGAAATGTCATTAAAGGAGTCCCCAATAACGGCTATTTCTTCTGGTTTAATGTCAATCGTCTCTAATAAATGCGACAAGGCATCCCCTTTATTAATGCCTTTTGGTACAATATCGACACAATTCGGATCAGATAAGTAGCTTTCCAATTCTCCATTGAAGCGTTGATCTAATTTTTTCTGGATAGCACTAATTTCATCTGTTTCCCCGACAACCATGAATTTGGAAGGAATGATACTGGTCCCTATTTCAGTGTCAAATGCACCATGCTCCACCAAAGGAAAGAAAAACACATCTTCATATTTTTTGAAAAAAGGTGTTTTTTCTTTCAATAAAATTTGTTCAGCAGTCGAGATAAGGTAGTTAATTTCACTTTTTTCTATTTCATGTAATAGTGCTTGGCTAATATGATTAGGAAAAGTCTGTTCTACAAGTAACTGACTGTTACTATTATGTACGAAGCTTCCATTTTGACTTACGCGATGACCGTTTAAAGCTAATTGACGATAAATTTCTTGTATTTCGTTATCTGCTCGTCCAGTTGCTATGGCTAAATCAACACCATGCTCGTGTAACAAACGCATCGCTTGTTTATCTTCCTCTAAAATTGAACTATAATTTTGCAAGAGTGTACCATCTAAATCAGTGGCAAATAATTTTATCATAACCTATATCCCCCTAATGATAATCAAATTATAGTGTACTATATCTAAGGAGAGAGAGTCCAATGTTTGCTAAGGCCAATTGAAAAAAGCATACCATCATCAACCAATGTGATGGTATGCTTTTGGATTACGTTCGTTTTCTAGTTTGGACTTTAATAATCTTCTGTAATTGACTTGGTGCTGTTTCACCATTTACTTGATGTGCAGCGTGTTTTGGATTCGCACGCGGTGATTGGAATGGACTAGACTCATTACGGTTAAGACGATACATGACTTTGATCACCTCTGCCCATACGTTCTTGTGGCTTCGTATTAATCGTTCCATTTGGACGAAGGGCATGATTTTCTGTTGTTGCCCTAGGTTTTAAATGCACCTGTTTTCTAACGGGAAAATCTTTTTGCTTATTCCGCATGATAATCTCTCCGTTTAGAGTTAATTTGCACTTTTTAGTTGTGCATGAAATAGTTTTTCTAAAAAGATGCTAGGTTATACAAGAAAAAATAAGTAAATAATTTGCTAAGATGAGTTGGAATCATCAGTAGTAAACAATTTATCTTGTAATTTTTCTTCAGAAAAAATCCAGCCTGTATAAGAACTAATGATGTTTAAATGGTCGTCAATTTTTGCCACAGCGACAAAAGGGTAATGCCCCTTAGAACGATATCTGAGGTCAATAAAACGTACCTCTTTAAAGTCATCGTATATATTTATTTCCCATCGATATACAGGTGAGAAGGAAAGAAAGGCAGCGATGTTTTTGTCTTGTTTTGCTGTTGCGATTAATTTATTATTTGGTAAAGGAATACGATGGAATCGATCAACAATTTGAATGTTACCGTCAACAGCTCGCGCGACATAAAAACTATCTTCTGTTATGATGGCTAGTCGCCAAATATTCTGACGTATCGTTGGAGATGTTGCTATACCCTCCACTTTACCGTAATATTGTGTTATTTTTTTTGTGAGTGCTTTTTTATATAAATAGCGCTTTATATAATAGACAATCAATATACTATAAATAATTAACCAAGTTGTGATTGGACTAGCTCCTAAAGCCCATATGATTATCCCAATGACATGCATGGTGAAAATAAATGGATCAAACGTATTAATGAAACCATATGCGACCCATCGATGTGTAAATGGTCGATATGCTTGTGTGCCATAAGCATTGAAAACATCAACGAACACATGGAGTGCTACGGCTAAAAATGTCCATAACCAAAGATGAAAAAAAGAAACAGATGGAACAAATAAATGAATGATCCCAGAGATAACCAATCCTAATATCAATACAGAAGGAATAGAATGCGTTACTCCACGGTGATGTCGGATGTATACAGCATTATTCCTAAGCTTCAATACTGTATCAAAATCAGGGGCATGCGAACCAATGATTGTCCCAACCATAACCGCTTGAAATAACAGGGGATCTTGTTGTACTGCTGGATCTATTGTGGCAATTCCGCCTAGTGCAATTCCCATAGCGATATGCGTACCAGTATCCATCTTCGGTGTCCTCCTTTAGTTTCTAGTTTGTATTGGATAGAATAAACATATACCTTTAAGTTAGTTTTTGATATAACAGTAACAACTTGTTTATCAAACCACGTTCATTATAAGTTTAACACGAAGGGGAATAGAAAGTGAAAGAAAGCAATTTAACGAATAAGCTACAAAAAATTGATAAAGAAACATTTCAACAAGATTTAATCGATTGGTTTCATACTCAGAAGCGAACATTACCTTGGAGAGAAGATCAAGATCCATACAAAGTGTGGGTTTCTGAAATTATGCTACAACAAACAAAAGTAGATACGGTAATTCCATATTTTAATCGTTTTATAGAAAAATTTCCGACCGCAGAGGAATTGGCTAAAGCAGAAGAGCAAGAAGTATTAAAAGCATGGGAGGGTCTCGGTTATTATTCACGAGCTAGGAATTTGCAACATGCAGTGAGAGAGGTATCTACGCGTTATGAAGGTAAGGTCCCAAATGATCCGAAACGATTAAGTGCGCTAAAAGGTGTTGGTCCGTATACTACAGGAGCCATTTTAAGTATTGCTTATGGTATACCGGAGCCTGCTGTAGATGGAAACGTCATGCGTGTTTTATCTCGTATTTTAATGATTGAAGAGGATATCGCAAAAGCTAGTACAAGACGTATTTTTGAAATGGCCGTACGAAAATTAATTTCGCATGAAGATCCATCAGGATTTAATCAAGGTTTAATGGAGCTAGGTGCATTGGTTTGCACTCCGAAATCACCGGCTTGTATGCTTTGTCCAGTACAATCTCATTGTCAGGCGTTTCATCATGGAACGGAATTGGCATATCCTGTTAAAACGAAAGCGAAAAAGCAAAAAAAACTACCTTATTTTACTTGTGTATTACAAGACAACCAAGGTCGATTTTTCATTGAGCAACGACCAGATGAAGGGTTGTTAGCTAACATGTGGCAATTTCCAATGGCTCTTAAACAAAATGTGGATGAGGATCACCTTGCAACATGGGTGGAACAGAAATTTCAAGTGACAATAAAAGAAGAAGAGACACTACCAATGATTAAGCACATCTTTTCACACGTTATTTGGGAATTAGATGTACGTTTATTTCTTGTGGAGAATGAAGGTATATCTTCAGAACAACCTTCCTTTCTCCCACTTGATAAAATAACTGAGTACCCTTTCCCAGTTCCTTATCAGAAGTTAATAGATTATTTAAGAGAACATTCCCGTTAATTTCCTTTATTTTATTTGAATAAGCTTTTTGAAATTGGATAAATTAAAGGTAGCGGAGGTGATATGAGATGGCTAAAAAACAAAACAAAACGCCAAACAAAACAGCTGCAGGGACAAATGTTTCAAAAGTAAAGCAACAAAACCAGCAAGCTAACCAAGCGCAAGGACAATATGGAACTGAGTTTGCTGCAGAAACAGATGCGCAAGAAGTGAGTAGACAAAACCAAAAATCACAAAAAAACAAGTAATAGCCCTTTCGCTTAATCATTCCCTAAGTATGTTTGGTTTAGTCATATGGCTAAACCAAATTTTATAAAAAAGAAGTATTCACCTTAAACGGTTGAATACTTCTTTTTTATAATAATCATTTTGGTTCTTTTTTTGTCTTAAAAATCAAAATTAATCTTATTATTTTTTATGCTAAACCAGAGCTATAGCATTTATCATTTTCATTTCGTTATAAGAAAAGTTATAATAAGGTAAAGTGATAATACGTAAAGGAAAGGAAGATAGGATGACTGGGCAAGAACCAGGTACATCCATACAAATAAAGAGCTATAAACATAATGGTCAGCTCCATCGTGTATGGAAGGATACCACTATTTTAAAATCAACGAGCAATATGATTATAGGAGCAAATGATAAAACTTTGGTTACAGAAAGCGATGGACGTTTTTGGGTCACGAGGGAGCCTGCAATATGTTTTTTTTATGCGAGACATTGGTTTAACATTATTGGTATGCTCAGGCAAGATGGAATTCATTATTACTGTAATATTAGTTCACCATTCGTATTTGAGAAACAAGCAGTGAAGTATATCGATTATGATCTAGATATAAAAGTATTCCCTGATATGACATATAAGTTATTAGATGAAGATGAATATGACTTACATAAGGAACAAATGAAGTATCCAGAAGTTTTAAATCGCATTCTAAAAAATAATGTTGATTATTTGCAATATTGGGTTCGTCAGAGGAAAGGTCCGTTTTCTCATGAAGTGATCGATCAGTGGTATGAACGCTTTTTAACTTATCGGACATGAATAAAAGTGGTAGCTATCCTTGTCTTAATTAGGCAAGGTTTTTATCTGGAAACAGAGATAAGGGGTGTTTGTTTGAATAGTGTTACACGTTATTTTCAATTTGTAAAACCATATAAATGGCGAATTATTATAACTATCCTAATAGGTATAGTAAAATTTAGTATACCGCTATTGATTCCGTTAATTGTGAAATACGTCATAGATAATATAGTTGTAGCGAATGATTTAACGCAAGCGGAAAAGTTAGAGCAATTATTCCTTATTGTTGGAGGCGCGTTTCTTATTTTTGTTGTTCTTCGTCCTCCAATTGAATATTATCGTCAATACTTAGCACAATGGACAGGTAACAAAATTTTATATGACATTAGAGGAAAATTGTTTGACCATATTCAAAAGCTCAGTCTTAAATTTTATTCGCAAACAAAAACTGGTGAAATTATTTCTCGGGTGATTCATGATGTGGAACAAACGAAGAATTTCGTTATTACTGGATTAATGAATATTTGGTTAGATATGATTACGATCTTAATTGCAATTGGAATTATGCTCTCGATGGATGTCTGGCTAACGATTGTTTCCGTCGCATTGTTTCCGCTGTACGGGATATCAGTTAAGATTTTTTATGGTAAATTGCGAAATCTTACCCGCAGTCGTTCCCAAGCACTTGCTCAAGTGCAAGGTCATTTACATGAACGCGTACAAGGTATTCCTGTTACGAGAAGTTTTGCTTTAGAAGCGTATGAAGAAGAGCAATTTGAAGAGCAGAACAGAAATTTCTTGAATCGGGCGATTGATCATACAGTATGGAATGCAAAGACATTTGCAGTAATGAATACAATTACTGATTTAGCACCTTTAGTAGTCATTGTGTTTGCTGGTTATTTTGCTATTACAGGTGACTTAACGGTTGGTACAATTGCTGCCTTTATTGGGTATATGGATCGTGTCTATAGCCCGTTGCGTCGATTGATTAGCTCGTCAACGATATTAGTCCAATCGATCGCTTCGATGGATCGTGTCTATGAATTTTTAGATGAAGCATATGACATTAAAGATAAACCGAATGCAAAAGAAATCACTGACGTAAGAGGAGATATCGTATTCGATCATGTTTCTTTTCGTTATGAAGAAAAAGAAGAAATCGTATTAAAGGATATTAACTTAAATGTGAAGAGGGGTGAAACCATTGCTTTCGTAGGTATGAGTGGTGGTGGAAAATCGACTATTGTTAGTTTAATTCCTCGATTTTACGATGTAACAAGCGGTGCAGTTCGAATTGACGGAAAAGATATTCGTGATGTTCAAGCTCGTTCATTACGAGATAACATAGGGATGGTATTGCAAGATAATATTTTATTTAGTGAATCGATTGCAATGAATATACGAATGGGTAAGCCAGAGGCAACAGATGAAGAAGTGATAACAGCTGCTAAACGTGCGAATGCGCATGCATTCATTACTCAGCTCACCAAAGGTTACGATACGTTAGTAGGTGAAAGAGGAGTTAAATTATCTGGTGGTCAAAAACAACGTATTGCTATTGCGCGTGTATTTTTAAAGAATCCACCAATCCTTATTTTGGATGAAGCAACTTCTGCGCTTGACCTAGAAAGTGAACATCTGATTCAAGAGACATTAGAAGAATTAGCGCATAAACGTACAACATTTATCGTTGCACATCGTTTGTCTACGATTACACATGCGGATCGAATCATCTTAATTGAAAATGGACAAGTAGTCGAACAAGGAACACATGAAGCGTTAATGGAGCAACAAGGGAATTATTATAAGTTGTATCAAGTGCAGCAGCTAGATGACCCAAATTCACTATCTGAAATTTAATCGGCTTAGTAGGCGTATCACATATTTCCGCAGTTAAAATATTTGTCTAAATTAGAAAGCGAACTATATCCGATATAGTTCGCTTTTATTATATATAATTAAGTTCTGTCACAAGCTCTGTTTATTTGAATATTGAGAAGGAAAAACCTTAGCAGAGAAAGTATGTGACACTCCTTGAAAATAAAGGACCATTTTCTTCGTATGATGTGTTGCTGCCGTAGCATTCCTTGTCCTGCAGGAACAGCATGAGTCCGAAGTTCCACTTGGTAAAGTGCTTTTCTTTACCAAGTTAGCTGAGGCTGTTCCTGCGGAAAGTGAGTGCGATTCAGAAATAATCACTATAAAAATTCTTTCAGTAAAAAATTCGATGGAGCGAAAATTGCATTACCAATTTGACAGAGGAACAGTATGCCTTATTCGTTGCTGTTAATTGCTTCTGCGCCATCTAGTCTCAAAAAATTCTAGTTTTTCATTATGGTGATATTTTTCATAGCTTTGTAATAAGGTTTGTAAATGTTCTAGATGATAATGATATTCCATTAACTGCGAAGCTAATGGTAAGAAAATCAACCGATTCTCTTCTTGATCCTCATACATTTGAATTAATGTCTTAACTAGATGAGGGATATTCGGATTCGTTATGTCATGAAGTGACTGTCTGTTCTTTCGTTTGATTCTTCCCATAAAGCTGAGGAGTAAACGCTCATGTGAATGAATCACTCGATCTAATTCTTGCACGACTGCTTTTTGAAAATTTTCAGGAATAGTCTTAATTTGTTCATCTAAGTGATGAAATGCTTTTAAAACATCGAAGCTTTTACGAGTAGTTGCGATTAACTGTCGAAACACAATTAATTTCCTCGCCTTTGCTAGCCGATTTTTCTTAAAATAAATTCGTTCTTCAGAAAATAATAGGTACGTTTGATCCATACGACGTACTTCATGTTGGATTCGAGCAATCTCTTCTTTTAATGACGGATCATCAGATAAGTGTCTAGTAGTAATACGCAACCATTGTAATATATCTGAGGTGGTTCGATCAATTTGCTTAAATAAATTGGTTTCATACTTAGGTGGTAAAAAAACTAAATTGACAATAAATGCAGAAAAAATACCTAGTAACAAGGAAGAAAAACGCAAAAGAGCAAATTGATAAACAGCCAAATCAGTTGTTTGCATTACTGCAATAACGGCGATTAATGCAATAGATACCGTGCTTTCTCCCATTTTAAAGTAACGACAAATACCAATAACAATCACAGCTGTAAACCCAATTACGAATGGATCAATACCTAATGTATAAGCCATTACGGTTGCAACGGTAACGCCGATCACATTTGCTTGTAATTGTTCAACTATTGTTTGGAATGATTGATAAATAGATGGTTGGATCGCGAATAATGCTGCTATTCCTGCGAAAACAGAAGACGGGAAACCAATTAATTCAGCAGCATACAATGCAATAGCAATTGCTAGTCCTGATTTTAACATTCTAGCTCCTAATTTCATAAGTGAAAAGGCAATCGATTGCCTTAACCTCCTTCTTTAAGATAAGATTCATTTTCTCATATCTAGTTGTTCTATCATTATATAAGCTATTATATACAAATATGCCAAAAGAAGCGATTAGTTAGGTGGAATATCTATTTAAGATAGTGAGACGATAAAATAGCAAATGATGCATTTAAGTAATAGAGGATGAAAAAGAACCTTTACACGTAGTGTGCAAAGGTTAATGTTTCATGCTTTGAAGGGAAGTCATACAAGTTGACAATAAAAAGCATGAATTGAAAATAAAAATTTTCAGAACAAGCGTAGCATAATTTCTAAAAACAATCAATTTAAAATTAAATAAATATTCATCATTTTGTATAAAAAGTTAATATTATCGAAAAAAACTTAGTTTGAATAATAAATCTTGTATAAATATTAGTTCGTTACTAATTGTGAGAAAGCATGAATGACTGTCACAAGCGTTTGTTTTATACGCTCGTCTGTGTGCGAAAAAGTTAACGATTATACGTCAGTTTTTGCCGGAGTAGGATTGTTCGCTTGTGGGAACATATGATGAAACAACTTATCGAGAATGTCACTATCATTCACTTTGGCTTGTGCATCATTTTTAATTTTTTATTTATGAAATTAGAAAGTCTTCGAACCTTTTAATCGATTGATCGTTCATGGGATACAGTTATCATAGTTATGTAAAAAAACGGAATTCTGGTTACTGATAAATAAATGGATGTCATCACTTCTTATTCGATGTCGTAAAATATAAAGTAGAACAATAAAATAGGGGGCGTACTATGGCTGTAGCTATCGTTGCGGTTATAATGATGTTTATTCTGATTATGGCTAGTATCTATTCATTTGTCACTAGTAAGATCTATCAGAGCAGTTATTTTTCTTATCAAATCTTTGCTTCATTGTTACTTGTATACATTGTCGTATTAATCGGATTTGGTTCTATTTATTTTTGGTTATCTTTGCATGATGTATTGTTAATTGAATTTAGTAAACAGCCTGAGGGAGAGCTAAATCGTATAGAAGCTTTTGCACATGCTTTTTATTTTAGTGGGGTAACATTAATGACGGTAGGATATGGTGATATTACGCCGATTGGTTGGGGAAGAATGATTGCTTTAATAGAAGCGTTGATTGGCTACATACTACCCGCTGCTTTTATTTTTAAGCTAGGGCAACAAAAAGCATACGTACAAAGCAATAAAAAAGTGGCCAACTCACAAGATGAATGATTTGTATGTTTAGTTGTTTTTCGTTACTCTAAAGATAAGAAGGTTAGACAAGGAGGCGAAAGTATTGGCAATTGAAGTTGGACAAACCGTGCCAGAGATTGAATGCAAGACAAGCGAAGGTGCAAGCTTGAAATTAAGCGACTATCAAGGCAAAAATATTGTACTTTATTTTTATCCTAAGGACAGTACACCTGGTTGTACAACAGAAGCGTGTAACTTTAGAGATAATCATGAAAGCTTTGCAGACCTAGATGCTACTATTATTGGAGTGAGTCCGGATTCAGCAGAGAGTCACCAATCATTTAAAGAAAAACACGACTTACCATTTACATTAATCGTTGATGAAGATCACCAATTAGCAGAGAGCTTTGGTGTATGGAAGCTTAAGAAAAAACCTGATAGAGAGTATTGGGGGAATGAGCGATCCACCTTTATTATCGATAAAAATGGCGTCATTCAAAAAGTATATCGTAATGTGAAAGTAGAAGGCCATACGGAAGAAGCATTACAATTTATTAGAGAAAATCTAACTTAACTCATACGACTTAGGTGAAGCGGCTATACCGTTTTGAAAGTATTGCATATATTAGAAGAGAAGAACAAAACCTTCTCTTTTCTTTTTATAAAGCGCAAGGACATCCTTGTGCTTTTTATTTTACATTTTGTTTTCAAATACATAAAACGTGTTAGGCTTTTCAAAATATAGGGTACATATTATCATTATTATAAATCATATCTGAGGAGGTTATTAGATGTATATTGTATCAACAACGATGTTGACTGAAGAAGTACGTGAGAGGTTAATAGCTGATTTTTCAAACGTGACTTTCATATTTCATGAAAATATGGAACAAGCAGAAGCTGATTTACCGAAAGCTGATATTCTAATCACATATGGAGAAGATGTAACTCCTCCTCATATCGAGCAAGCAGAACAACTAAAGTGGATTATGGTTATATCAGCAGGGATGGATGAAATGCCATTACGACATATCAAAGCACGTGGAATTAAAGTGACGAATGCAAGAGGTATTCATAAAATACAAATGGCTGAGTATGCGATTTCCATGCTATTACATGTATACCGTAATAACGAAACGTTTAGACGCAATCAGCTTGCACATGTGTGGGATCAAACTGTTCCGTTATTAGAAATATCCAATCAAACAATGACTATTGTAGGTTCCGGGGTGATTGGGGAAGAGTTAGCTCGTATTGCAAAAGCATTTCGGATGAAAACAATCGGTGTATCTCGCAGTGGACAAGACAAACCTCATTTTGATGAAAACTACGCTATCGATCACCTTGACGATGCATTAAAACAAGCCGATTTTGTTGTATCTATTTTACCAAGTACTGTCGATACGTTCTATTTTTACAAGCAAGATCAATTTAAAGTGATGAAGCCCAATGTAATATTTTTAAATATGGGTCGAGGGGATGCGGTACAAAGTGAGACATTGATTATGGCATTAGATCAAGGTCAACTTGCACACGCAATTTTAGATGTTTTTGAACAGGAACCATTGCCAAGTGATCATCCGTTTTGGGAGCATCCAAAAATAACGATGACCCCACATGTCTCAGGAAAATCACCTAATTATATTCCCCGTGCCATTGAAATTTTTGAGCAAAATTTACGTTCGTATCTGAATGATAGAGAATTGTCTACGAATGTCATTGATCTGGATAGAGGGTATTAGAGCATGCGCATCTATACAAGAACTGGAGACGAGGGGACAACCTCTCTTATACATGGTAAGCGAGTATTAAAAAATGATATACGAGTGGATGCCTATGGAACCTGTGATGAGGCGAATGCTGCCATTGGATTTGCGATTAGTCAATTAACAAAAGATTTAAACTGGTCTAATGAACTGGCTGTGTGTTTCCGAAAAGAAATGAAAGTAATTCAAGAGCTTTTATTTCATGTTGGTTCTGAACTGGCTACTCCAAAGGGAAAAGAAGTAACTTGGCAGCTAAAGTCTATCCATGTTTCTACATTAGAGAAGCAAATTGATACGTGGCAAAAAAAACTTCCTCCCATTCGTCAATTCATTTTGCCTGGTGGACATCCTGCTGCTGCAGGTTTGCATCAAGCACGCACGATTATTCGTAGAGCTGAGCGAATTGCCATTGCTTTAAAAGATGATATTTCACCTATTGTGTTAACTTATTTAAATCGATTGTCAGACTATTTGTTTGTTGCAGCTAGATACATTAACGAGATTAGCGAAGAAAATGAGGTGTTACTAGAAAATACTGAGTAAAGTTTTTGTGTGATGTTACAATGCTTTTATTGACAGAATGTTTACTTAGCGGTTACACTAATTATAAGAATTATAAAGTGAGAATTGTAGTAAAACAAAAAATCACACAATTAACTTTGTGAAAGTGAGGTGCATGACGATGAGTGAGACAATACTTCGAGAAGCGGTAGACAGATTGAAACAATCTGGCGTAAGGATTACACCACAACGTCATGCGGTGCTGGAATATCTTATAAATGCAGAAATACACCCAACCGCAGATGATATTTACAAAGCACTTGAAGGGAAATTCCCTAATATGAGTGTAGCCACCGTATACAATAATCTGCGTGTTTTTCGTGAAATTGGACTAGTACAGGAGCTAACATATGGTGATGCTTCTAGCCGTTTTGACTATAACACTGCTAAACACTATCATATTATTTGTGAAACGTGTGGAAAGATTGTTGACTTTCATTATCCAACATTAGATGAAGTCGAATCACTTGCTGAGCAGGTAACTGGTTTTGATGTTAGTCACCACCGAATGGAGATATACGGTACATGTACAGATTGTAAAACGAAACATTAATTCCTCACCCTTTCTGAGCCGATAGGCAAGAAAGGGTTTTTTATTGGAAAAATACACAATAGTATTGTTGGATTAGCCCGAGTGCTGTTTTGCAGTGTGATTTTGCTTGCCAAGATATTGCCCCTTGTGTATAGTTTAAAAGTGATTTTGAATGATTCAAATTCATACATATATACATAACAGTTTGAAAATGCTTATTTAATTTAAGTTTTTTTAAAAATAAACAGGAAAGTAAATGAGGTCTGTTGAAATAAATTATTGTTATAAAATTATTGACTGGAGGATAATTGGATGGATGATGTATGGCGCCCCATTTATCAAGAACGAGCAAGCAACACTGATACGCTAGGTGTACTTATATACGAAAAGAAAAAAAGGATTAGTCCAGTAACAGATAATTTTGATGTTATCCTATTGGTTGTTGTTACGGAAGCAATTGCTCCTTGGTATGTAAAGCATTATCAATTTAAAAATAAAACTGCAGCGATGCACATTGTAGAAGAGCAGCTTTTAAACTATTGGATTGATACAAGCTCTTATCGCCGCGTATTCGAGTGGATTATAAATGGAACAATTCTGTTTGAGCGAAATAAATATATTGCTGAATTGAAAGAACAGCTAGAGGAATTTCCACTGAAAAAACGACAGTTAAAATTAGCGATGGAGTTTGCAAAGCTTACGAGGAATTATAGTGAAGCAAAAGATTTATTCTTATCAAGTCATTACTTAGATGCGTTTAGTAAGGTGTTAAGTTCTTTACATAGCTTAGGAAGACTATCTATCATTGAACAAGGTTATCATCCAGAAGTGATTGCTTGGAATCAAATTAAACAGATTAATCCAGAAGTCTATAAATTATATGAAGAACTTGTTCAGAGTGAAGAGACAGTCGAAAAGCGCGTGGAGTTAATGCTTTTTGCGATTGATCTTTCATTGTGGAAACATGCTGAATTATGTGCAGCACATTTACTAGATGTGATAAGAACAACTGGAAAATCATGGAGCTTTGGTGAATTAAAGGTACACCCATCTATACGTTTGTATGAATTAGATTTGAGTACGATAATTGATTATTTAGTAGCTAAGGAAATATTAGAAGTGGAGCATGTAGAAACAAAAGGAAAGTCTGTTTTTCATCGCAAATATCGTGTGAAAGAATAAATAATAAAGTATGTTATTGTAAGATCCCTTTTTTTTTAAAAAAAGTATTGACCATAATTGAATAGCATGATATATTAGTTCCTGTCGCGAAAAAGCCGATGTGCAAAAATAGCTGTTGACATGAAATGGTCTATCATGCTATATTTAGATGGTCGCTTTGAAGCGAGACAGATTAAAAAAATAATTTTAAAAAAGTTATTGACTTTTGATCTTGTCAATTATATAATATAAAAGCTGTCGCAAACAAGACAGTGGGTATTTGATCTTTGAAAACTGAACAAAACAACCAATATGTTAAGAAGTAACATGCTAGTCAAGTAATGAGTGAGCGA
>NZ_JBISEP010000037.1:0-18507 GCF_044383835.1 Paraliobacillus sp. JSM ZJ581 | reverse complement strand
GCATCGATGGTGCAGGTTATTTCCGTACGATGTTTTCGGTTATGTTTCCGATGGCAAAGCCTAGTATTATTATTGTTGTTTTATTTAATTTCTTATTATTCTGGAATGAGTATATTTTAGCATTAACGTTAATGCCAGGAGATAATAAAACTTTACCGGTTGGATTATTGAACTTGATGGCAGCTGAACGTGCGGCAGTTAACTATGGCCCGATGTATGCTGGCATGGTAATCGCGATGTTACCAACAATTATTTTATATATCACTGTACAAAAAAGATTAACACAAGGAATGACTGTTGGAGGTCTGAAAGGATAGGTGTTTAACGATGACAAAACAAAAGGGAAGAGTGACGTTACCTAGTCAACAAAACTTTTTAGAAGAGACGAAAGAGCTATTAGAATTATGGGGAGCAGATGCTTTAAGAGATAGCGATGGAACGAAATTGGACGATGAAATCAAACAGTTAGATGCGAAGATCTATACGACTTATTTTGTTGCTCGTAGTCATAATGCATTTGCAGAAAAGCATAAAGAAGAAGTGCAGCAGTTATACCTAATGTCTCAATATAATACTGCAACAAGTTCAGAGCTAGAAATTTCATTTTTAGATGGATATTTTAAAGATCAGGTTGAACCAGATTACTATCACGATGTGAAAAAGTGGTGGGAAGTCATTGATCGTACTACTGGTAAAGTGATCGATCCTGCTAATTGGGAAGCAAATCAAGAAAAAAATACAGTAGTTATTAAAAAGATCGAGCCTTGGCATGAATATACGGTTTCGTTTTTAGCGTATATGATTTGGGATCCTACACAAATGTATAACCATATTACAAATGACTGGGGTGACAAGCCTCACGAAATTCCGTTTGATGTAAGACAGCCAAACTCAAATCAATTTGTTAAAGATTATTTAAAGACTTGGTTGACAGAAAACCCTGATACGGATGTCGTTCGTTTTACGACTTTCTTCTATCACTTTACGTTAGTGTTTAATCAATTAGCAGAAGAAAAGTTTGTTGATTGGTTTGGGTATGGTGCAAGTGTATCTGTTGCAGCGTTAGAAGCATTCGAGAAGGAAAAGGGATATCGTTTAAGACCAGAAGATATCGTGGATCAAGGTTATTACAATTCGACATTCAGAGTGCCAACACAAGCATATTTAGATTACATCGACTTCATTCAAGCATTTGTAGCGAAAGAAGTAAAAGAGTTGGTGCAGTTAACGCATGATAGCGGTAAAGAAGCGATGATGTTCCTAGGTGACAACTGGATTGGAACAGAACCTTATGGGAAATACTTCAAAGATACTGGAATGGATGCTGTTGTAGGTAGTGTTGGTGACGGAACAACTTTACGACTTATCTCAGATATAGAGGGTGTGAAATACACAGAAGGAAGATTCCTTCCATATTTCTTCCCAGATACTTTCTATGAAGGAAATAATCCAGTAATTGAAGCAAATGAAAATTGGCTTACTGCGAGAAGAGCGCTGATGCGTAAACCGTTGGATCGTATCGGTTACGGAGGATATTTAAGCCTAGCATATAAGTTTCCTGCATTTGTTGACTATGTAAAAGACTTAACAGATGAATTCCGTGAAATATATGACAACATTAAAGGAGTAACAGCCTATTCAGGATTGAAAGTAGCGATTTTGAATGCTTGGGGTAAGTTAAGAACATGGCAAACACATATGGTAGCTCACGGAAAATGGTATAAGCAAGCTTACACGTATCAAGGAATTTTAGAATCATTAAGTGGTTCAGCGGTTGATGTATCATTCATTAGTTTTGATGATGTGATTGAAAATGGTATAGCTGATGATATTGATGTCATTATTAATGCAGGTGATGCTGGAACTTCATTCTCTGGTGGCGAGCGATGGAAAGAAGAAAAACTAACTGCAACGATTCGAGCGTGGGTAAGTGCTGGCGGTGGATTTATCGGTATTGGAGAACCAACTGCATGTCATCATCAAGGGCGCTTCTTTCAGCTTGCAAACGTTCTAGGTGTAGATAAGGAACTTGGATTTAGTCTATCCACAAATAAGTATTTTACTGAAGCAGTTGACTCACACTTCATTACAGAAGATATGACAACGTTTAACTATGGTGAGGATATGAAAAACGTTTATGCCTTAAATGGTGATACAGAAATTATTGATTATACAGGCGGAGAAATTCATCTTTCGGCTTCTTCATTTGGTCAAGGGAGAGGGGTATATATTGCTGGACTTCCATATAGTCATGAAAATACACGCTTGTTAATGCGAGCAATGTACTACGCTGCTAATAAAGAAGAAGAATTAAACAAATGGTTTGCCACAAATGTTCATTGTGAAGTACATGCCTATCCTGAAATAAATAAATATGCTGTTATCAATAATTCAATGGAAAAGCAAACGACGACAATTTATGATGGCGTAGGTAAACAATATGAGCTAACACTAAAACCTAGTCAAATTATTTGGGAGGAATACAACAATGAAGGATAAAATAATGGCAATTGCAAAAGTTATCTTTTTTATCTTTTGTCTGTTTCTAGTTATTTATGGGCAAAGAACAGTAGGTAAATTTGAATTGTTTCTACAACTAGTTGGCTTATCCGGTTTGTTATTCTTACTTTGGAACTACAATAGAAAATTTGTTTAAAATACTAAATTTAATATTCAGATAAACAGATAGATATATGGGAAGGCGAGGGATGTTGATTGAAATATGCGATTGGGATTGATATTGGTGGAACAAAAATAGCATCCGGAATTGTTAATGAAAAAGGTGATTTGATTCAGAGTGAAGTAGTAAAAAGTGATCCTTCTAGTAGAGAGAAAATGTTTGAAAAAGTAGTCAGCTGTGTAAATCAATTATTAAATCATTGTAGCATTCCGAAGCAAGAGATATATGGAATAGGTGTAGGTGTTCCAGGGAAAGTAGATATCGAAAATGGCATTGCGGTATTTCAGAACAACCTTCCTTGGACGAACTTTCCATTAGTCGACCGATTAAAAGAAGCTTTAAGCATTGAGAATATAGTAATAGATAATGACGTGTATATGGCTGCTTATGCGGAATGGGCAGAAGCAAAAGTGAAGGAAGAGCATTTATTTGCTTATATTACGATAAGTACAGGCATTTCTTCTTCTTTCATTAAAGGAGGGAAATTCATTAGAGGAGCCGGTTTTGCTGGAGAGTTAGGATTAATTCCAACGTATGCTCCAGGACATGATAAGTCAATTGAACGATTAGAACAACTTGCTGCAGGGCCAGCATTACAGCAGAAAGCTAGAAAAGTTTTCAATGATGAATCACTCATGCCGAAAGACATTTTCGCTAAATATGAAAATGGAAATGGAGTAGCAAGAGACCTAATTGACGATATGGTTACTTCATTTGCACATGGTATTTATATGATCAATAGCTTATTAGACCCACATAAAATCGTCTTAGGTGGAAGTATTGCTACGAAAAACCCGGCGTTACTAAGCATGATTAAGCAAAAATTAGAGACGTATCTTATTGACGAGCAAAAACACATATTAGATGAGATATGCATTAGTCATCTAGGTAGTGACCAAGGGATAATCGGTGCGGGTTTAAGACCATTCCAAATGAACATTGAAAACAATCTAGGCTGACAGATTTACAAAAGTGCAAGCTATACAGCTTTGTTAAGGTGGTGTTGAAATGAGTATTTTAGTCTTAGGCGGTGCAGGTTACATCGGTTCACATGCTGTTCACCAATTAATCGATGCAGGTGAACAGGTAGTTATAGTAGATAACTTAGAAACTGGTCACAAGGAAGCCCTACATCCGAAGGCAACTTTTTATCAAGGTGATATTAGAAAAATCGATTTTCTTAGATCGGTATTTCAAAAAGAATCAATCGAATCTGTTATTCACTTTGCAGCGAATTCACTCGTTGGTGAATCTGTAGAGAAGCCACTTAAATATTTTGATAATAATGTTTATGGAACGCAAGTCTTATTGCAAGTGATGGCAGAACAAAATGTCAAGCAGATTGTATTTTCTTCAACGGCTGCAGTTTATGGAGAACCGAAAGTAGTACCGATACAAGAAAGTGAACAAACCAAACCATTAAATCCATACGGTGAAACAAAATTAACAATGGAAAAGATGTGTCATTGGGCAAGTCAAGCACATGGAATCAAGTATGTTTCTTTACGTTATTTTAATGTAGCTGGAGCAAGAGAATCTGGCGAAATTGGTGAGGATCATCGGCCGGAGACGCATTTAATTCCAATTATTCTTGAAGCTGCACTTGAAAAACGTTCACATGTTACTATTTTTGGGGATGATTATCATACACCAGATGGAACTTGTATACGAGATTATGTACATGTAGTAGACCTTATTGATGCACACTTGCTTGCTTTACAGTATTTAAGAGATGGCGGTGATAGCGATGTGTTTAACATTGGAAGCAATCAAGGCTTCTCTGTAAAAGAAATGATTCATGCAGCTAGAGAGGTTACTGGAAAAGAAATCATAGCGAAGAACGGTGAGCGTAGAATTGGTGACCCAAGTACATTAGTCGCTAGTTCTACAAAGGCAAAAGAAGTGCTTGGGTGGAATCCTACAAAAACAAATGCGAGGAAAATACTAGAAGATGCTTGGAGATGGCATGTAGCTCATCCTTATGGCTACGATAAAGAAGGGATAAAAGAATGATTCATGGTCTTATTACAAACTTAATTAATGAAGGGTTAGACTTGGACTTAGTCGAAGAAACAGATGTCAATTACGTTAGGAATAAGATTATTGGTTTATTAGGAATAGAGCATGTAGAGCGAACCAATTCAACTACGAAAGATACTATTCCAATGATTCTTGAAAAAATAATTGATTACGCGGTAGACAACCAGGTGATTGAAAACAATCTAGATGAGAAAGAAATATTATCAGCAACGATTATGGATTGTTTTATTCCAAGACCGTCAGTTGTTAATCAAACATTTTATGAAAAATATAAAGCGTCACCTGAAATAGCAACGAATTACTTCTATCAGTTAAGTAAGAATAGTAATTACATCAAAACTGAACGAATCAAGAAAAACATTTCTTTTAAAACAGATTCTGATTATGGTGAATTAGAAATTACAATCAATTTATCGAAACCTGAAAAAGATCCAGAGCAAATTAAAAGAGAACGTTTAGTGAAAAAAGATGCATCGAGTTATCCAAAATGTGTGCTATGTAAAGAAAATGAAGGCTATCTCGGAAGAACTGGTTATCCAGCACGATCGAATCATAGATTAATTAAAATCGATCTGTTAGGTGAAGGATGGAGCTTACAATATTCACCATATGTTTATTATAATGAACACTGCATTTTATTATCTGATCAGCATCGTCCAATGAAAATTAATCGTGATGTTTTTCAAAGGATATTGACTTTTACAGAGAAGTTTCCACATTATTTTGTGGGATCGAATGCTGATTTACCTATTGTAGGTGGTTCAATTCTCAGTCATGACCACTATCAAGGTGGTAATTATAACTTTCCAATGACGGTGGCAGAGAATGAATTTACATTTGAATTAAAGCAGTTTTTGAATGTGCAAGCAGCTGTCCTAAAGTGGCCAGCTTCTGTAATAAGGCTTCAAGGAGATAATATAGAAGAATTGGTAGATGCGGCTGAGCATGTACGGAAAACATGGGGCAATTACACTAATGAATCAGAAAATATTATTTCACATAGTGGAGAAGAGCCTCATAACACGATAACACCGATAGCAAGAAATAAAGGAGATATCTTTGAGTTAGACTTAGTGCTGAGAAACAATCGCACAACTAGTGACTATCCTTTTGGTATTTTTCATCCACATGAAGATGTGCATCATATTAAAAAGGAAAACATTGGTCTAATTGAAGTGATGGGACTCGCTGTCTTACCGCCAAGATTAGTAGAAGAACTTGATAGCGTAAAAAAATACATGCTAGGACAAACTGAAGCTGTTAAAGCCGATCACCAAGTATGGGCAGATGTACTGAAGTCTAAATATAGTCATGTATCGGATGATACTGAAATTGAAAAAATAATACAGCAAGAATTAGGTGTTAAGTTTGTAAGGATTTTAGAGGATATTGGCGTATTTAAGACTCAAGCTGCCTTTTCAGTTTTTATTAATGAAGTAAATATGCACGAATAATAACAAAATATATAAGACCATGTTCAAAATTGAGAAGGAGGATTTTTAATGTTTAACCTTACAGATGAAAGACTAGAACAAATGAAAGCGGTTCATACAGCGACGGAAATACACCATCAACCAGAAGTGTGGCAAGAATTATTTGACCAGTTTACAGAAAATAAAGCATCATATCAGCAGTTTATTGAAAAAATATACGCAAAGCATGACTATGTACGCGTGATTTTCACTGGTGCAGGTACATCTGCATTTGTAGGTGACACGTTAGCACCTGAATTACGCAGACAAAATAACTCGAATGTTCAGTTTGAGTCTATTCCAACAACAGATATTGTTTCCAATCCTACGAATTATTTTTCTGAAAACAAACCAACCATACTTGTGTCTTTTGCTAGATCAGGTAATAGCCCTGAGAGTGTTGCCGCTGTAAGTTTAGGTGAGCAAATTATTAAAGATTTTTATCAGGTTGTTATCACTTGTAACAATGAAGGAAAGTTAGCCAAGAATGCAAAAAAAGACGAAAACAGTCTTGTTCTTCTAACCCCAGCGAAAGCGCATGATAAAGGCTTTGCGATGACTAGTAGTTTTTCAAGTATGTTATTAACTGCTTATTACTTATTCTCTAATCAAGGCATTTCTAAAAATGAGATCGAATCACTCACAGCTAATGCGAAACATTGCTTAGATAATTGTGCTACTATTATTGATCAAATCTTAGACATTGATTTCGAAAGAATTGTTTATTTAGGTTCAGGTTTATTAGGTCAGCTTGCACATGAAGCTGCTCTTAAATTATTAGAGCTTTCTGCTGGTAAGGTAGTTGCACTTCATGAATCTTCTTTAGGGTTTAGACATGGTCCAAAGTCGATATTGAACGATAAGTCTATTGTGATGTTGTTTATTTCTCAAGACCCTTATACAAGAAAATATGACTTAGATATTTTAAGAGAACTACATGCAGACGGTGTGAAAGTTGTAACATTAACTACAACTAATGATAAAGAAGTAGAAGAACTTGCGGAGTGGACAGTAAATGTTATTGATCATGAAGATAAGCTGAGCGATTTCTATCATTCATTGCTTTACATTATTTTTGCTCAAGCATTTGCGCTGAAAAAATCAATTCAATTAGGTATTACACCAGATAACCCAAGTCCAGATGGGAAAGTGAATCGTGTGGTACAAGGAGTTACGATCTATCCATTCGAGAAATAATAATTAGCCTGTAAAATTCAATAATTAGGATGAGTATGAAATGAATTATTATATTTTAGCAGATAGATTTTTATTAGAAGGTGGAGAGAAGATTGGTGGTTATCTAAAAATCGAAAATGGAAAATTTGGTGACTTTGCTAACACCATTCCTGAGGGAAGTGACGTACAAGATTGGAGTGGATATACAATCGCTCCAGGCTTATTCGATACACATATCCACGGGGTAAATGGTCACGATATTATGGATGGAACGGTTGAAGCAGTTCACTCCATATCAGCGTCTATATTAGATCAAGGGGTAACCCGTTTTTTACCGACGACATTAACTTCTTCCTCTTCGGATATTGAACAAGCAATTAAAGCTATTACAGTCGCTACTGAACAAGGGTTACCTGGGGCACAATCTGAAGGGATTTTTTTAGAGGGACCGTATTTTACAGAGAAGCATAAAGGGGCACAAAATCCAGATTACTTTAAAAAACCTAATTTAGATGAGTTTAACGCATGGCAGAAGCTAGCGAAAGATTCAATTGTTAAAATTGCACTTGCCCCAGAAAGAGGACATACGATGTCATTTATTAAAGACGTAACAGCAACTGGTGTTCAAGTGAGTATTGCTCATACAGATGCTAGTTATGATTGTTGTATGGAAGCTGTATCTAATGGTGCGAATAACTATGTGCACTTATTTAATGGCATGTCCGGTCTCCATCATCGAGAACCAGGTGTTGTGGGAGCGGCACTCACTGATCAGAGTGTATTTGCTGAATTAATTTGTGATGGTCATCATGTCCATCCTGATATTGCAACACTAGCTTATGAAATTAAAAAAGAGAAGCTTATTTTAATTACTGACTGTATGCGAGCAGGGTTGATGCCTGATGGTGACTATCAACTAGGTGATTTTAAAGTATTTATGAAAGATGGCATAGCAAAAACTGTGTTTGGTTCCTTAGCTGGAAGCACACTACAATTAATCAATGGTGTGAAGAATCTTCAACAATGGAGTGGTAAACCATTATATGAAATTTGGCATAAAGGGTCACTTTCACCTGCTCACAGTCTAGGAATAAGTAATAAAATCGGTAGTATTTCAAAAGGGAAAGTTGCGGATTATGTTGTGTTAAATGAATTCGTTGACATTCAAGCCACAGCAGTAGAAGGAGACATTAAATTTAAAAAATAATAGCTGAACATCAATGGTTATTATTAGGAGGTAATCAGATGGGGTACGTACAAAACACGAAAAAAATGTTAAATAAAGCTAGAAAAGAAGGGTATGCAGTACCTGCGTTCAACATTCATAATTTAGAGACGATAAAAACAGTTGTAGAAGCTGCTGTTGAAATGCGATCTCCGGTAATTTTGGCTGCAACTCCTGGGACAATGAATTATTCGGGTAGAGCATACATTCAAGCAATTGTGGAAGTTGCAGCAAAAGAAAATGATGTACCAATAGCAATACATTTAGATCATCATGATACATTTGACTCTATTGAAGCATCACTTAAACTTGGCACAAAGTCTGTTATGATTGATGGTTCTCATCACACCTTTGAAAAAAACATTGAAGTTACAAAACAGGTTGTAGATGAAGCGCACAAATACGGTGCAACAGTTGAAGGTGAGTTAGGTAAATTAGTTGGACAAGAAGATGATTTAGTAGTTGAAGCAGAGGATGCAGCTTACACAGATCCTGATACGGTTGTTGAATTTGTTGAGAAAACAGGTGTAGACTCATTAGCGGTGGCTATCGGGACAGGCCATGGTTTGTATGAAACAGAACCTAATTTAGACTTTGAACGCTTAGAAAAAATCAGTAATTTAGTAGATGTTCCGATTGTATTACATGGTGCATCAGGTATCTCTAAAGAAGATGTGCAAAAATCAATCGAATTAGGCTGTGCAAAAGTAAATATTTCTACTGAACTAAAAATTCCTTTCTCTAAAGGTTTGCGGGAGTATTTAGAAAATAACCCAAATGAAACTGATCCAAGAAAATATATGAAATTGGCAAAAGATTATATGAAAAAAGCAGTAATTGAAAAAATCTTAATTTGTAAAAGTGACGGGAAAGCATAACAAACAGTAGCTATGGAGTGGGAGATTCCCCACTCCACTTATTTTTGTTAAAATGGATGGATCTTTTGAATACATTTGCCAATATGAAGCAATTTAATACAAGGAGGTAACAAAAATGATCTTGACTGTAACATTAAATCCAGCTGTAGATATTAGTTATAGTTTAAATGAATTTAATCTGGATACAGTGAATCGAGTAAACCAAGTTGCTAAAACTGCTGGTGGAAAAGGTATCAATGTGAGCAGAGTGTTGAGACAGCTTGATGAGAAAGTAATGGCAACAGGCTATTTAGGTGGTGCTTTAGGAGAATTTATTAGTAATAAAATAACAAACATGGGCATTGAAAATAAATTTGTAACCATTGATCAAGAGACGAGGAACTGTATTGCCATCTTGCATGACGGGCAACAGACAGAAATCTTAGAGAGTGGTCCCGTTATTCATGAACAGGAAGTAAACAAATTTTTAGCTGTATTTGAAGAATATGTACAAGCAGCAGATGTTGTTACAATTTCAGGAAGTTTACCAAAAGGTCTTAACTATGACTTTTATTTAGAGCTAATGTCAAAAGCTGAAAAACATAATACACCAGTATTGTTAGATACCAATGGGAAGATACTTCAGCAAATGTTAGCAGATGGAGCGAAACCATTCTTGATTAAACCTAACCAAGAAGAATTAGCTGAAATTGTGAATGAAGAAGTAGTGAATAGACACCAGATTATCGATTTATTACGTTCTGATATGTTTAAACCTATACCTTGGGTCGTTACGACACTCGGCGCTGATGGTGCGGTTATTAAAAAAGATCAAGCGCTATATTATGCTGAAATTCCAAAGATAGACACTGTTAATCCAGTCGGTTCTGGTGATTCAGTAGTTGCTGGATTTGCCGCTGGTTTGCGTCGTAATTTAGAAACAGAAGCAAGGATTAAATTTGGCCTTAGTATGGGGGTGTTAAACGCTATGGAAGAAAAAACAGGTTCGATTAACCCTGATCATATTCATTTGATCATGAGTCAGATTACACTAGAAAAAATGCAATAAAAAACAGGACGTTTATCTATTTCGAAGTAAGAAATTAGACAAACGTTTTTACATGAATGGTCGCAAATGTAATAAACAACAGATTAAAAATTATCAAATGAAAGTAAAGTTATTAACTATAAAAATGTCGTAGTATATTGGCAAATAGGCTAATGCCATTCGCCCTTCATGTTTTATCGCTTATCATATGAGGTATACGTTAAAATAGGTATTACTTGAGTCAAGCAAATTAACTGAAGAAAGGGTGGCTATAGTGAACGTATTAGTTGTAGGAGCCAATGGACAAATAGGAAAACAACTTGTTGCTAAAATTCAACATAGGAATGGCTTACAGGCAAAAGCGATGATACGAAAACAAGAACAGTCTAGTTATTTTAAGGAGCTAGGTGCTGAGCCTATTATTGTGGACTTAGAAGATGATGTGAAAGCAATAGAAAGAGCAGTTCACGGTGTTGATGCAGTTGTCTTTACTGCAGGATCTGGACCGAATACAGGAAAAGATAAAACCATTTTAATTGATTTGGATGGTGCAGTTAAAACAATAGAAGCTACTAAACTAGCTGGTGTAAAACGTTTTGTAATGGTAAGCTCATTTGATACAACACGTGAAGCGATTCAAGCATCATCACCTTCTTTTTCTCCTTATGTAGTTGCCAAGCATTATGCTGATGAGTGGTTGAAGCGAACCGAGCTTGCATATACGATTATACATCCTGGGCGTCTAACGAATGATATAGGAGTAGGTCGAGTAGAAATAGGTGAAAAAGTAGAGCGTGGTGAAATTCCGAGAGAAGATGTGGCGGAGGTTATTTTGCAATCATTACAAAATAAAAAAACAATCGGTAAGGAATTTCAAATAGTAACTGGTAGTCAACCTATTAATGAAGCCATTGACTCATTGTGAGTGTGAAGCATGTAAAACGTGTTTAAACACGAATATTTTTCTCATCCATCTTATCTAACTATGATGGATGAGATTTTTTATGGTCTTTGAAAACGCCTGGCTATGCCGGGGGTTCCATAGAGCTTCCAGCGTGGGGACAAAAAAGCCTCTCTTCATGATAAGAGAAGGTTGGTTTCCCGACCACCAAATCTCATCAAAGAAGGAGGCATGTCCAATGCAGGACAAGAATAGTTTAGCACATACACAGTGGAGATGTAAGTATCATATCGTTTTTGCTCGAAAATATAGAAGGCAAATTATCTATGGAAAATATAAAAAAAGTATTGGAGAAATCGTAAGAGATCTTTGTGAAAGAAAAGGCGTTGAGATACACGAGGCAAATGCATGTAAAGTTCACATTCATATGTTAGTAAGTATCCCACCAAAACTAAGTGTATCTCAGTTTATGGGATATCTAAAAGGAAAAAGTAGTTTAATGATTTTTGATCGTCACGCTAATTTAAAGTATAGATATGGTAACCGGAAATTCTGGTGTAGAGGCTACTTTGTAGATACAGTGGGCAGAAACAAAAATCAAATTCAAGAATATATTAGGAATCAGCTTAAAGAGGACTACGTAAGCGATCAATTAACTTTATTTGAAGAGTTTGATCCTTTCACTGGAGAGAAGAATAAAAAAGAAAAGATAAGAGATTCTTTAGAATCAGTGAGTGAGTGTGGTGCAAAAGGGAAACCCATTCAGCGGGCCTTTAAGGCCGAGGCCGGTAACAAAGGCTTCCAGCCGCAGAGCAAACCACCAGTTCACACTGGTGGTTTTGATTAAGTACTTATTTAGATGTTCCTAAGGGTATAGATAATCCCAAAACAAGGTTACCAAGAACAAATGGTAAATGGGAAGGAGAACCTGGTAATGGGAAATGGTATTCTGATAAACCTGAAATTAAAAAAATAACGAATGGCGAAGGTGTAGAATTTATTAATGGTAGACCTAACTTTTCACCTTGGTCAGAGGGTGATATAGTATTTGAGAAAGGAAAAGTAACAGGTACACCAGATGACTTTTCATTAGTGTATGAAAAAACACAGCACCAATATAATTTGCCATCAAAAAAAGCTGCAAAGAAATTATTAAAACAAGCGGATGTTACACCACACCATAAGTCAAGTACAGTAATAGAATTAATACCAACTGATTTGCATGGAAATATTCCGCATATTGGTTCGGCATCAGATTTACGAGGAGGGTATTAAAAAGTGGAACAATTTAAAAAAAAGTTAGAAACAATAATTGATTTCGATGTAAAAGAGATTAATAATAGTTGGAATGAAGACCATATAAAAAATCTAGAAAGAAAATATAATATAAAATTTCCTCAAGATTATTCATTTTATCTGCAACATTATGGTAATGATTATATCAAGGAAGATTATCACTTTATTCCTCCAGAAGGTTTATCAAATAAAATTAAGCTAACACAATTTGAAATAGACTCATTTTATGGATTATATAACAATGAAAATAATATTGAGGACAAGATAAACTTTTATAAAGATTTATTACCAGCTGATTTAATTCCTATTGCAGATTTACCAGGAGGAGATTTAGTTTGCATTGGAATAAAAGATGACACACAAAAAAAAATTTATATTTGGTTTCACGATATGGATGGAGAAAATATATTTTTAGTATCTGACTCTTTCAAAAGTTTTATAATGAACTTTAAAAGAATAAATGTCGAAGGAAATAATTTAGAAAATGTTACTTTAAATATGAGTGATAAGTTAAATGCATTTCTAACTAATGCATCTAAAAAATGAAATGATGATAAGTTGCTTAAGTATTATATCCAGAAACCTTGATATGTTTTATGCCTCTCAGGTTTCTTTTTGGTGGGGCTACCTAGTGCCGAATAAACCGCATTTTACCTACAAAAAAGAGATAACCCATATAAGCCCTCTATGATGTGTTTACAAATTTTTAGTACGTACAACACCTTAAAAATATATCCCATATTTAATGAATTTTACTTCGTGTAAATAACATAAAAATCATCAAATACCACCATTCTCATCCCCAAATACTTTACCTTCGCTTTCTTCTTGCCTTTTAAATTTTTTCGCAACTTTGACGTACATAGAACGATTACTAGTACAAGAGGACTACTCCACCTCGATTAACTCCTGAATGTGGATGTCTAACACTTTGCATATCGTTTCTAATGTGGAGAGATAAACCCTCTCCACATTGTCTGAACAAAGATGGCTAATCGTATTAGGACGCATCCCTGTCATTCTTGCCAACTCACGCTGTGAAAGGTCACGTTCCTTAAGGATTTCCTTTAGTTTGATTGATATTGGTATGGTAATTCCCTTCCTCTTCTTCATGTTACTTTTACGATACCACAATAAATTTGTATCGGTAAAGGAGTTTGTTGTATCGCTAAAGACGTATGCAATAAATTTATGTTGAATATAGCGTCTAAGCGTTACGTTAATTAGAATTTTTGTAACGGGAGGGTGAAAAACTTGAATGTTGTTGGGTATATACGAGTCTTGACTCATGGCAAGAAAGAATTGGATATAGCTTGAAATATCAAGAAAATGAAATTAAAGTATACCGTATAGAAAAAGACTCGAATTTGATGCGTATTTTTAGTGATGAAGGAATTAGTGGAATATTTGTTTGCTAGTGTTACGTCATTCGATATGTATAAAACAACGAAAAGCTTACAAGTCATAAAAAACACTGAATATGGTATGTATGGATTAGTTTCCGCTAATGGCTTTTCTGAGTATTTAACTGGAAAAGATATCTTAGGAAATGCGCTCACTACGAGTCAACGGCAAGCAAGCTTATCACTCGGTTTAGCAGGGATTCTTCCTACGGCGATAGAACTGACACCTGCATTGAAGGGTGTTACCAAAGATATCACTAAAAAAGCACATGAACGCGTCGTTCGAAACACGCAATCGGCAAGAGCCTTCGTCGATCATTGGTTTAACGGACTTGTTTCACAAACGGATGTTGCGATGGCAGGAGGCCCACGCTTACCTATCAACGCGATGCGTGATACTCACGTACAACAAGAGATACATACGAGCTTTGCGAAAGTTACTAAGGGTATAGATAATACTGTTAATGATTATATTGATGATATAATTGTGAATGGGAATGTTGATGTAACTAAGATGAATAAGCTTAAGAATGCTGTTCAGAATAATACTTTTAGTGTAGAAGAGTTATCTGAGCTTAGAAAACAGATGTCTGAATTAGGCATTAGTAAAGAATATGATGAAGCATTAATTAAAATGGATTTTGGTAAGTATCTCAGAGGATTAATAGGTGATCCACCTACAGCTATGATCGATCCACATGCACATCATATATTATTTAAAAAGGGGTTAGGTGAGGCTCAGCAAAAACTCGTTCTAGAAGGTCAAGAAATATTAAGAAAACATGGAGTTAACCCATTAATTGGTAAAGAAAATCTAGTTTGGGCACAAAATAGAGTCGCAGGACAACATAGTATTACAGCTCTAGAAAATGTTGTTAATCAGTTGAAAGTAGTTGATGCGGCAGGTGCGGATTTAGATGATATTATTGAAATACTAGAAGACCTTGGAAAATAAGCTACTTCTAGGAAATAGAGGTGAAAGGAGAATTTATTATGGATAAGACTCAATATGCTAAAGATATTAGAAGTGCCATAAAAAAAGGGCAAACGGATACTGTAAAAGATTTACTTGAAAAAGAACCAGACATGTTAACATGGATGACACCTTTTGGTACATGGTTACATGTAGCTTCAGCACATGGACATTTAGCGATAGTAGAATATCTTATTAATGCTGGAATAGATGTTAATGCACAAGGTGGAACTTTTTCTACAAATGCTCTTGAACGAGCGACTGCAAAAGGACAATTAGATATTGCTAAATATTTAATTAGTAAGAATGTGGAATTTGATATTAGTGAACCAGATAGAAATCCTCTATTTGCTGCAATATATGGTGGACATTTGGAGATTATTAAATTGTTAGTTGAGAGTAATATTGATATATCTATAAAATACTCTGGTGAAACCATGAAAGATATGTATGCCTATGCATTTGCCGTAGAAAGAGGACAAACCGAAATTGCTGAATATTTAAAGCAAGAAATGAACGGAAATGAATAATAAAGAGTTACTTTAAAAGAGTCTGAAATCAAGTAATTTATAGTCTCACTTTACTAAGTTAATTAACAAACTATATAGCACTTGTTTGTCTTTTAGGCAGCAAGTGCTGTTTTTATAAATTTGTGTACTTTAGTCAACATGAAAAAGACAGTATGAAATTCATAACTCATGATGGTTGTACCATCAAGGAGTTTCGGGAGGGGATCGATCCAGTTACGGGAGAAAAATTAACTGCCACGCAACAAGCAGCTGCCGCCGCCATGTTAGCAGCTGGCTTGATTCCTGTCTTCGGGTGGGTAGGTAAAGGTGGCGTAGCTATATATAAAACAACAAAAGCGGTTAATGCCACGACAGCGGTATTCGACATGTATAAAACAACGAAAAGCTTACAAGTCATAAAAAACACCGAATATGGTATGTATGGATTAGTTTCCGCTAATGGCTTTTCTGAGTATTTAACTGGAAAAGATATCTTAGGCAATGAGCTCACTACGAGTCAACGGCAAGCAAGCTTATCACTCGGTTTAGCAGGGATGCTTCCTACGGCGATAGAACTGACACCTGCATCTAAGGGTGTTACCAAAGATATCACTAAAAAAGCACATGAACGCGTCGTTCGAAACACGCAATCGGCAAGAGCCTTCGTCGATCATTGGTTTAACGGACTTGTTTCACAAACGGATGTTGCGATGGCAGGAGGCCCACGCTTACCCATCAACGCGATGCGTGATACTCACGTACAACAAGAGATACATACGAGCTTTGCGAAAGTTACTAAGGGTACGGTTAATGTATATAAATACTGGAATAAGACAACAGAATTTAATAATGTGAAAGTCTATCAAAGAGATGATATTATAGACCCAAGTATGGTAGATGCAAGGGGAAGAACTAATCTTGATAGAATGAAAAAAGGATTGGCTCCACTTGGTCCAGATGGGAAGTCAATTAATTTTCACCACACAACACAGAGAAATACAAGCTCAATAGCAGAAGTCACACAGATATTTCATAAGGAAAACAGTTCGGTAATCCATATCAACCCTAATACTATACCTTCTGGTATAAACAGAACAGAATTTAATAAGAGGAGAACTGATTATTGGAAGAATAGAGCTAATGATTTTTAATATGAGAATGGAGGATTAAAATGAGTGTTGAAACTTATCAAAAAGCAAAGCTAATTATTAATGACAATGAAGATTTGGCTGACTTTATTGGAGGGCGGTCAAATGAATTAATAAAATTTGCTGAAGAAAAGTTAGGTGTAAAATTTATTGGGCTGTATTTAGATTATTTACAAAATTTTGGAGTAGGAAATTTCGGTGCTCAAGAAATTTATGGGATAATTAATGATGATTTTGAAAATTCTTCTGTTCCTGATGCAATTTGGTACACATTAACGGAAAGAAAAGAAATTAATCTACCTAATAACCTTCTTGTTATTTATGATACTGGGAGCGATGAACTTTTTTGTTTAGATTTTAATCAACTTGATGAAAAAGGAGAACCAAAGGTAGTATCTTTTGTGCCTGGTATTGATTTGGAAAGTCAAAGTTATGAAGTAATTGCTAATGATTTTGGTGATTTTTTATTAGATTTAGTTATGCAAGAAGTATAGCATGGAATTTGAACCTTGATTGGCTAATTGCCTTTCAAGGTTTTTACTTTAATGCTTATATTAAATCAGGTTATATTTAAGTGAGATAATAAGAAAATGCTTTCTTTGAGAATCGATAGCTCATGATGGTTGTACCATCAAGGAGTATCATGTTAATACTTGGTTTAGCGGACGTGAACGATAATTAGGCGAGATGACAATTTAAATGGTAGGGGTGGTTATGACATGGAATGGCTAAGAAACTAACGAGAATGACAAAGGTCGTGGCGATAAACAATAGGGTAAGCTAAAAACGTGTTCGTACTCTTCATGGGCTTTAAAATTTTAATTTCCAAATGCGTGGTCTAACTCCACCGTCTTTAGACGGTATCCGCTTTTAGCCTTCTCTTTTGATGTCCATACTGAGGGGTACGAGGTGAAGAAAAGTATGGACGGATATAAGAAGAATAGTCACGCAGTCTACGATATCAAGTACCATGTTATCTGGGTAACGAAATATAGATATAAGGTGTTAAGCGGTCAAATTGCATATAAAACCAGAAAGTTAATTAGACAAGGTTGTGAAGCAAGAGGGATAACAATCTTGCAAGGAAGTGTTGGAAAAGATCATATTCATTTATTGATATCGTGCCGACCAAGTCTTGCCCCAAGTAAAATAATGCAATATCTAATTTGTACATTCTTATCTAATCACTTTTGTACATTTCTAAACTATCATTTATAATTTGCACACTAGAATGACAAAGCTCGCCATGCTAAACGTAGTAACATACAGTCAACACAAGGTAGGTAAAAAATGAAGGGAAATAAGGAATTTTAGAGTGGGACAAAAAGAACAATTGTTTATTTGAAATTCATAACTCATGAAGGTTATACCATCAAGGCATTATGTTTAATACTTGGTTTGTGAAAATAATAAGATAAATAGGCGAGATGAAATTTTACAAGGTAGGAGGACTTGTGACAGGGCATAGGCAATAAACAAACGAGATCGTACAAGCACGTGGCGATAACAATGGGAAACGTGTAAGACTGTTTCTTGTACTGCTTTGGATTATAAATTTTGGGTTGTATTTTTGCTAGAGACGGTCGTATAATACTCGCTATTCGTTTAAAAAGTGTTACATAAATTTTAATTTTCGTAACGGGAGGATGAAAAATTTGAACGTTGTTGGGTATATACAAGTCTCCACTAAAGGGCAGGAAACAGATGGATATAGCTTGAAATATTAAGAAAATGAAATTAAAGTATACTGTAAAGAACAAGACTAGAACTTGATACATA
>NZ_JBISEP010000036.1:0-18769 GCF_044383835.1 Paraliobacillus sp. JSM ZJ581 | reverse complement strand
AGGTAGATAGGTTCGAGGTGGAAGCGTGGTGACACGTGCAGCTGACGAATACTAATCGATCGAGGACTTAACTATAACAAAAAGTGAAAGCGACCGTTAAGCAACGTACGAACTGGACTGAACCGTAGGAGATAAAGGAAACACAATGCGCATAGCGAATGGATGTTAACTTATCGTACGAAGGTGAAGGAAGTTACGCTAGTTGCTGGGAGCTAGAACTAGATTAATAAAAAGTGAAAGCGACCGTTAAGCGCTGTAGCTAGATTTTATATGTTATATGAACACTTGTCTGTCTTATCTAGTTTTGAAGGTGCATCCTTAAGACAAATGGATGTTCGACTAAGCCCGTCACGTCCTGTGACAACGTCGAACGGACCCACATCATGTGGGCCCTAGTTTTGAAGGTACATCCTTTAAAAATAACTGTAATATTGGTCTAGTGACAATAGCGAAGAGGTCACACCTGTTCCCATGCCGAACACAGTAGTTAAGCTCTTCAGCGCCGATGGTAGTTGGGGCCTTGCCCCTGCAAGAGTAGGACGTCGCTAGGTAAGTTTTTAAAAATATTGATTTAGCTTTGTGAAACAACAAACTAGTTATTGTTCCACAGTAGCTCAGTGGTAGAGCAATCGGCTGTTAACCGATCGGTCGTAGGTTCGAATCCTACCTGTGGAGCCATGTGCTTCCATAGCTCAGCGGTAGAGCACTTCCATGGTAAGGAAGGGGTCGCCGGTTCAAGTCCGGCTGGAAGCTCTGTGATGATTTTTAATTGGCCCGTTGGTCAAGCGGTTAAGACACCGCCCTTTCACGGCGGTAACACGGGTTCGAATCCCGTACGGGTCACCATTTGGAGGATTAGCTCAGCTGGGAGAGCACCTGCCTTACAAGCAGGGGGTCGCAGGTTCGAGCCCTGCATCCTCCACCATAAGCCGGCCTAGCTCAATTGGTAGAGCAACTGACTTGTAATCAGTAGGTTGGGGGTTCAAGTCCTCTGGCCGGCACCAGTTTCTTTTTCAATACTAATATGGAGGGATAGCGAAGTTGGCCAAACGCGGCGGACTGTAAATCCGCTCCCATCGGGTTCGTAGGTTCGAGTCCTACTCCCTCCACCATATTAAGACCATTTTATTAGCAGTGGATGAATCACTGTTATTTTATTGGGCTATGGCCAAGCGGTAAGGCAACGGTTTTTGGTACCGTCATGCGCTGGTTCGAATCCAGCTAGCCCAGCCATTTTATTTTTAATATTCAAATATGTTTCTTTCACAAAACCTTTGAAACAAATTTGTTTTCGGAAGGTTTTCTGTTTTGAAGCTTGAAATTAAATTGTAGTTTTGTAATTTTGAGCCATTAGCTCAGTCGGTAGAGCATCTGACTTTTAATCAGAGGGTCGGAGGTTCGAATCCTCCATGGCTCACCATTAATTTCATGAAAATAAATAGTACAGTGTGGGGCCTTAGCTCAGCTGGGAGAGCGCCTGCTTTGCACGCAGGAGGTCAGCGGTTCGATCCCGCTAGGCTCCACCATACATAATGTGTTAAGGGAATTGGACGTTATAGATAATGTTCAGTTCTTTTTTTATGCAACAAAACGACGATAATCGATTTCATTAATATGAAATAATGAACAATCAAAACTTAATATGTTAAATTTGAACTTTTAAAAAATATCGAGAAATAGAGTATTAATGCTTATTTGGTAAAACAATTTATTTTTACCTATTGCTACTTAAATTAAAATCTTTATAATAAAAATGAAACCTTTTAAAAGATATATTCGTAAATAAATAAACCGCAATATAAGCGGAGGTAGTGAATAACATGGACTTGAAAATCAAACAAAAAATAAAACAAGTTAAAAAAGGTGATCAATCCGCATTCGAAGATATTGTAGCTTATTATCAAGATAAAGTATATCAAATATGCTTTCGAATAATTGGAAGCACACATGAAGCAGAAGACCTGGCACAAGAGGCTTTTATTCGTGCCTATGTGAATATCCAATCCTATGACGATAAACGAAAATTTTCTACATGGCTATTTCGTATTGCAACGAATGTTACGATTGATCGTATTCGTAAAAAGAAACCTGACTTTTATCTAGACGCAGAAGTAAGAGGTACGGATGGCTTGACGATGTATTCTCAACTTGCAGAGCAGCAGCCATTGCCCGAAGAGGAACTGGAGAGTTTAGAATTACAATCTTATATTCAACAACAAATAATGAGCTTACCTGCTAAATATCGTAGCGTGATTGCTTTACGTTTTGTTGATGAACTATCTTTAGCTGAAATTAGTGAGATATTAGATATTCCTATTGGCACAGTGAAGACAAGAGTGTATAGGGGTAGAGAAGCTCTTCGGAAAAAACTTCGTGATGTATAAAGGGATGTGAATACAATGAATTGCAAAAAAGAATTTCTCAACTTAATGCACAAATATTTAGATGATGAGTTATCTTTACAAGAAGAAAGGCATTTAAAAAACCATCTGCAAAAATGTGAGACTTGTCAAAAATATTTTCATGAATTAACTCTTACAGATACATTAGTTAAAAGCGCAAATGTGATGCAGCCATCGTCTAAATTTACCGAAAAAGTGATGGCTAACTTGCCGAAAGAGAAACGCAGATGGGGCTATATGCGATGGTTTAAGTCGCATCCTGTCTTAACTGCAGCAGCGATATTTTTTGTTTTAATGTTTGGAAGCATTTTTTCTGTGTGGGATCAACCTGGGCAGCTATCTGTTTCAAATGATCAAGATGTAGTCATTAAAGATGGCAAAGTTATTGTACCGGAAGGAGTTACGATTGAAGGCGATCTGGTAGTGAAAAATGTTGATCTTCAGATAGATGGAAAAATAAATGGCAATGTCACATTGATTAATGGAGAGCATTTAATGGCTTCAGCAGGAAACGTTAGCGGTGAAATAGAACAAGTGAATCAAGTGTTTGAGTGGATGTGGTATCACATTAAACAATTTTCAAATAAAATTATTGATTGGGCAAACTGATCTTTTATAGATAAACAGGGAGATCGCTGGATTTCTCTGTTTATTTTTCATCTGGAAAAAAGAAACTGGATTTCTAATAATATGGAAGTTGGTTAAATTGTGAAAAATAATAGTAACAATAATGGGTTGCGTGTTAACTATTTATAAAGAAAGCATATAAATTTAATAGCGTTATTTTTTAAAATATCTTTAGTTTCGTTCTGCAAATGCAGATAGTTTTGATATAATGATGAATAGGTTATTAGAGTAATGTTTATGAACATTATTTTATTTATGCTATAATGTATTAAGTCATTATTTTACAGATGGGACGATAATCAATGAGAAGAAGGAAGTGTAACCATGCTTGATGGGGGAGTAGACATATTTAAAGCTTTACGTATTGTAGTAGATATCGCCCTTATCTGGTATGTCCTATATAAACTAATCATGCTTATCCGTGGTACGAAAGCGATCCAGTTACTAAAGGGTATTTTTGTTGTATTAGGTTTTTACCTGATAAGTTATTTTCTGAATTTGCAAACCGTACAAGTTATTATAGAGCAAGTTATTGTTTGGGGGCCAGTGGCGATTATCATTCTGTTTCAACCCGAATTGCGGCGAGCCTTAGAACAAATAGGCCGTGGCAGTTTCTTTACTAGAAATAAAAATTCAGAAGAAGAGATTTTGAACCATGTCATAGACGCAATTACCAAATCATGCAACTACATGGGTAAGCGTCGAATTGGTGCTTTAATTACGATTGAGAGAGATACGAACATGGGAGACTTTATTGAAACAGGAATACCAATCCATGGTCAATTGACAAATCAATTGTTAACAAACATTTTCGTTCCGAACACGCCTCTACACGATGGAGCTGTTATTCTTAAACAAGATCAAATCGTTGCTGCAGCATGTTATTTGCCATTATCAGAAAGTCCGTTTATTTCCAAAGAATTAGGAACACGTCATAGGGCAGCGATGGGCGTCAGCGAGGTAAGTGATGCTCTAACGATTGTTGTATCAGAAGAAACGGGACAGATTTCTTATACGAAAAATGGTGAATTGCATCGTGATTTAGATCAGGAAAAGCTAATGAGTATGTTGCGAAAAGATTTAGAGATTTACTTTATTAAGTCCCCTACGGCAAAAACTTGGACTTGGAGGGGAAAAAAATAATGAATGATTGGTTAAATAAACCTTGGATTATTCGTGTGCTATCCTTAATTTTGGCTGTGCTTATTTTTACAGTCATTAGATTTGATAATCAGGATAATAATGGAGACGCTTTACGATTAGATCTATTTAGTAGTTCACAAGAGACACAAGTTGTTAATAATATCCCTATCAATGTAAAATTAGATGATAAGTATGCAGTAAGTGGTGTGCCAGACACAGCTAATGTCACATTAGAGGGGACAGTGAGTGTTGTCCAGTCTACTGCAACACAACGAAATTTTGATGTTTTTGTGGATCTGGAGGACTTAGAGCCGGGGACATACACAGTTCCGTTAGAGTACGAAGGGATTTCAGATCGATTGAATGTAACAATTGACCCGAAATCAATTGAAGTAACCATTGAAGAAAAGGCTACCGCTGAATTTGAGGTGAAAGTAGATTACACAAATGAAGAGTTATTAGCAGCAGGTTATGAACTGCTAGAAGCGACCGTTGACCCTTCGACGGTTGAGATAACAAGCTCAAAGAGTGTGATTGATCGTATATCAGTTGTTAAAGCTTTTGTTGATGTTGAGGGTATACAAGAGTCAGTAACGATAAATGATGTGAAGATACGTGTCTATGATAGTGAAGGTAATGAGTTAAGTGCGAGAGTGGAGCCAGAAACGGTCAGTGTGCTCATTCATGTTGATAATCCAAACAAAAACATTCCTGTTAGTATAAAGACTAAAGGGGAGGCGCCTGATGGTATAAAAATATTGTCCATTACACCTAGTGATAAAGAAGTGAAAGTCTTTGCCTCAGAAAAAGACTTGGAAGATTTAACTCAAATAGAAACAGAGGAAATTGACCTAAGTACCATACAAAAAGACACATCAATAAAAGTTAAATTAAAACAACAGAATGGCGTTAGACTAGTTAATCCAAATACAATTACAGTAGATATTAAAGTAGATCGCAACATTGAAAAAACGTTTGATGATGTCTCAATAGATATAAAAAATGTAGATAATCCTTATACTGCTTCATTTGTTGAAGAATCAGATGGGGCAGTGGATATTACAGTAACGGGATATAAATCAGAATTGGACAAACTAAATGCCTCTGATTTTTCTTTATCGGTTGATGCTTCTGACCTGAATCCAGGTGAACATGAACTTACGATTGACTCAAGTAATCTGGAGGGGTTAAAGTTAGATCTTTCTAGTGAAACAGTCAAGATACGAATTGAATAACTATTATTGTATGAAACTAACATTGAAAGATAACACTATTAACACAAGTAGCAATGATAACGTGTTTAATTAGGAACAAAGGAGAGGTACATTATGGGTAAATATTTCGGTACAGATGGCGTTCGAGGGGTTGCAAATGTAGAACTAACTCCAGAACTTGCGTTTAAATTAGGCCGATTTGGAGGATATGTACTAACTAAAGAGACATCAAAAGCGAAAGTTCTTATTGGACGAGATACAAGAATTTCAGGAAGTATGTTAGAGAATGCATTAACTGCTGGGCTTTTATCAATTGGAGCAGAAGTGATGCGACTAGGTGTCATATCGACACCAGGTGTTGCTTACTTAACTAAAGCAATGAGTGCAGAAGCGGGTGTGATGATTTCTGCGTCACATAATCCAGTAGAAGATAACGGTATCAAATTTTTTGGCCCTGATGGATTCAAACTAACTGATGCACAAGAACAAGAAATAGAAGCACTACTCGATGGAAACACAGATGAATTACCTCGACCAACTGGGGCAGATATGGGACAAATTAATGACTACTTTGAAGGTGGACAGAAGTATATTCAATACTTAAAGCAATCCGTAGATAATGACTTTGAAGGCTTACATATTGCATTAGACTGTGCACATGGATCAACATCTACATTAGCGACACATTTGTTTGCCGATTTGGAAGCTGATCTCTCAACAATTGGTTCATCACCTGATGGCTTGAATATTAATGATGGCGTTGGTTCCACCCATCCAGAAACATTGAAAGCATTTGTTTTAGAAAAAGAAGCAGATGTTGGATTAGCCTTTGATGGTGATGGAGATCGTATTATCGCGGTTGATGAACAAGGAAACATTATAGATGGCGATCAAATTATGTATATTTGTGCTAAATACCTTAACAGTAAAGGATTGTTGCATCATTCTACCGTTGTTTCCACAGTTATGAGTAATATTGGCTTTTATAAGGCATTAGAAGCAGAAGGAATGAAAAGTGACAAGACAGCTGTAGGTGATCGCTATGTGATGGAGGAAATGCGTAAAGGTGGCTACAACCTTGGTGGAGAACAATCTGGTCATATTATTTTCCTTGATTATATCACGACAGGTGATGGCATGCTAACGGCACTTCAGCTAGTAAATGTCATGAAAGAAACTGGGAAAAAACTATCTGAGCTCGCTAGTGAAATGGAAAAGTTTCCACAAGTCTTAAAAAATGTAAAAGTAATTGATAAACAACAAGCGCTTGTACACCCACGAATTCAAGAAGTAATTGCAAAAGCAGAAGAACAAATGGGTGACGATGGTCGCGTGCTAGTTCGTCCATCAGGAACAGAGCCGTTAGTTCGTGTAATGGTAGAAGCTCCTACCATTGAAAGATGTAATGAGGTAGCAGATGAAGTAGTACAAACAATTGAAGCATTATTAGGCATGAAATAATAGCTGAAAAGGATAGTTAAGTCTTTAAGTAGACTAACTATCCTTTTTTACAGTTGTTACAAAAGGCTATAAGTTATAGTACTTATAGCGGTATAATATAAATGAAAAGGAAATAAAAAAATATTGCTTGCTATATTATTATCGGTTAAAATAGAAATTGTTCTTTTTCAAAAGAACGTTCATTCAAGTATAGAAAGGTGGATCGTTAAACAAAAAGTAATACAAGCGCCTGAACTATTTTTCGAGCGGTGAAAAATAGTTGACGAGGTGGAGGTTCATTCGAATTATGTCGGCGGGTACCTCCCGGTTGCACACATCTCCAACCGATAGGCTATTATTCGAAAACAATGAGGCGACTCGTTGTACAAGGATAATGGTAGATGATGATAATAACATCATGAGAAAGGGGCAAATAAACGCCCCGATGTATATAACAGGTTTCGTTTGTTTGCCTCTTTCCTATTTTAGGAGGAAAACGAAATGTGTGGAATTGTTGGTTATATTGGAAAAAATGATACGAAAGAAATTTTATTAAATGGACTAGAGAAATTAGAATATCGAGGCTATGATTCTGCAGGAATCGCAACGCTTAATAACCAAGGTTTACATTTGTGTAAAGCGAAAGGTCGTATCGCTACTTTACGCGAAAAAGTAGATACGACGGTTGCATCTTCTATCGGAATTGGTCATACTCGCTGGGCGACGCATGGCGAACCAAGTGAGGCAAATGCACACCCACACCAGAGCTCTTCTGGTCGATTCACCCTTGTTCACAACGGTGTAATTGAAAACTATTATGAGCTTCGGGATGACTATTTATCAGATGTAAATTTAATAAGCGAAACAGATACAGAAGTGATTGTACAGTTGATGGAAGTGCTCTATAACCAGTATCAAAATGTAGCGGAAGCTTTTCGTCAAACAGTATCTTTGTTAAAGGGTTCCTATGCCATTGCGCTTATCGATGCGGAAGATCAAGATACGATTTATGTAGCGAAGAACAAAAGTCCATTATTAATCGGATTAGGTGAAGGATTTAATGTAATTGCTAGTGATGCGATGGCAACGCTTAAAGAAACCGATCGTTATCTAGAAATCCATGATAAGGAAATCGTACTAGTTAATCGTAATTACGTTGAAATTCAAAAACTAGATGGCATAGCAGTCGAGCGAGAGCCATATATCGCAGAAATAGATGCAGCTGATATTGAAAAAGGAACCTACGCGCACTTTATGTTAAAAGAAATCGACGAGCAGCCATTTGTCATGCGTAAAATCATTCAAGCGTATCAAAATCAACAAGGTAACATTAAATTAGATACCGATATAGAGGAAGCGATGCTAGAAGCAGATCGTATTTATATTATTGCAGCCGGCACAAGTTATCATGCAGGTTTAATTGGCAAACAAATGATTGAAAGATTGGCTAATATACCGGTAGAAGTGCATATTGCTAGTGAATTTTCTTATCATATGCCACTGCTATCTAACAAACCATTGTTTATTTTTATATCACAAAGCGGTGAAACAGCAGATAGTCGTTCGGTATTAGTACGTATTAAGGAATTAGGACATTCAGCGCTCACCATAACCAATGTTCCAGGATCTACCCTTTCTCGTGAAGCGGATTATACCTTGCATTTATATGCAGGGCCGGAAATTGCAGTTGCTTCCACAAAAGCATATACTGCACAAATTGCAGTACTAACGATATTAGCAGTTGGTACCGCCAAAGCAAAAGGAATGACGTTAGATTTTGACCCATTACAAGAGCTAGCCATTGTATCCAGTGTAATGGAGTCGCTAACCGATCAAAAAGATACCTTTCAACAAATTGCAATAGATTTATTTACCGAAACACGTAATGCTTTCTTTATTGGCCGTGGCGTTGATTACTTTGTCGCACAAGAAGCGTCGCTCAAATTAAAGGAAATCTCTTATATTCAAGCAGAAGGATTTGCAGGTGGAGAGCTAAAGCATGGGACAATTGCTCTGATTGAGGAAGGTACTCCAGTGATTGCGATTTCTACCCAAGCAAATGTGAATTATTCGATTCGTGGTAATGTGCAAGAAGTAGCTGCACGAGGCGCAAAAACATGTATCTTCAGTATGGAAGGTTTACATCAGGATAATGATGCTTTTGTATTGCCACAGGTACATGAATTACTGACACCACTAGTAAGTGTCATACCAATGCAACTTTTAGCTTATTATGCAGCATTACACCGAGATTGTGATGTGGATAAGCCACGTAATCTAGCAAAAAGTGTGACGGTGGAATAAGGGCAGTAGGTTAGTAGTTTTTTTTGTGGATTTGAAATAAAGTTTAACCGTTTGTAAAAAAGTTCGACCGTTTATAAAAAAGATTAACTGTCTTTGATTGTAAAATTAAGCGAGACACTAGGAAAACTAAAAAAGACATGTCATGATATACTCAATCTAAAACCGACTAAAGTTAAGGAGAGTGTATCTGGCATGTCCCACACCCACCTTACCAAAATAGAACTCATATTCATAGAAGAACATTTTTCAATCGGTCTTAAGGGTCGTCAAATTGCCAAAAAGCTCAAGCGAGGTCATGAGGCGATCTATCGAGTCATCAGACAACTAAAAGAAGGAAAAACAGCGATTGACATTTATCTGGAATACAAGAAAAACAAGCAAAAATGTGGTCGTAAACCGATTCAACTTTCCAAAAATGAAGTGGAATACATCAACGCAAGAGTAGAGGCTGGTTGGACTCCAGACGTCATCGTTGGTAGAAAAGAAAGACGCATCTCTTGTAGTATGCGTACACTTTATCGGCAGTTTGAAAAGGGTGTTTTCAAACAAGAAAAATTACCGATGAAAGGGAAAAGAAAACCAAACGGTCACCAAGAAAATAGAGGCAAACAAGCATTTAGACGTAGTATAAGTGAGCGCAATCAGGAACACCTAAACTACAACAATGAATTTGGCCATCTAGAAGGTGATACCATTGTTGGTAACAAACACAAGAGCGCGATAACCCCTTTGGTTGAGTCGTTAAGTAAATGCATCATTGCGATCAAACCTAAAGGCAGAGAAGCCCAAGATATTGAAGAAGCTCTAAACGACTGGCTGAAAGGCGTTCCTAGGCACTTATTCAAATCGATTATCTTTGACTGTGGTAAAGAATTCTCGAATTGGAAAAACATCAGTAATAATCATGATATTGACATCTATTTTGCCGATCCAGGAACGCCATCACAAAGAGGATTGAATGAAAATTCGAATGGTCTACTACGTAAAAACGGTCTACCAAAAGAGATGGATTTCAATTCCGTTACACAAGAATATATATCAACTGTTGCTTCTAGAAGAAACAACATTCCAAGAAAATCATTAAATTATCAAACACCAATTGAGTGTTTTATGAAGCATGTCGACAAGGAAACTTTGTCTCGCTTAATTTGACAAATGAAATTGCTATAAAATACGGGTTCGAGTAATATATTTGATCAAACTTTATTTTAAAGCTACAGCAGTAGAACTCTTGAAAATAAGGGTGTCCGAGGTGTTAACACTAAAATCCACATCATTTTTGAAAAAGTAAATTTAATTTATTTACATTAACATCATTTATTGGTAAAATATAGTCAAGATTCGGAATATAAAATAGTATCAGAAAGCGGAGATTTTAAAGGAGGAGAGCTAAACTTGGGAGCCATCATACTTTTCGATGGGGAATGTAATTTTTGTAATAAAAGCATTCAGTTTATCATTAAAAGGGAGTCGCATGATTACTTCAAATTTGCTTCATTGCAAGGAGAAGTTGGACAAAACCTACTGAAAAAAAATCAGTTACCTTTAGATGTTGATAGTTTTGTGTTGATTAAAGACGATCGAGTGTTTTTGAAATCGGATGCTGCTCTTCGTATATGTAGACATTTAAAAGGACTGTGGAAATTATTGACAATACTACTCATTATTCCTAGACCGATTCGGAATACAGTTTACTCAATCGTCGCAAACAATAGATACAAATTTATGGGGAAAAGGGACAGTTGTGCTATACCTTCTCCAGAGATCCGTAACCGTTTCTTAGAATGAGTTTCCTCATTGCGTTCTGATTGATGATGCCATCTCAAGGCTAAGCCGTTTGCGTTTCACTATAAAAAAGAATTGGAGGGTATAACTTTTGAAGTTCAATGCAAACAAAGACTTAACCTATCGAATCATCATATGGGGATCGGTATTGTTGTTCTTAGGACTATCAATTGGACTATTCCTACCGATTTACCATGAGGCAGGACTCGCCGCAAGTTTAACTTTTTCTTTGATATCTGGGATTTTCGCCATCGTCATTTTATGGTTTTGGTACCGAACATTTTATATTGTAACAAATGAACATTTAATCATTCATATTGGCCCATTTAAACGCCGGATTGAGCTCGGAACCATTAAAAAAATCGAAAAAACCAATACTCAATTAGCTTCAGCTGCTCTTTCCAAAGAACGTTATTACGTATACTATGGTTCCACGGATTTTACAATTATCGCTCCAGAAAACATGGACAAGTTTGTGCAAGTGATCAATGAACAAAGGGATGAACCGGTAAAGTTATTGAAATAAATGTGTACATTCATTTCCAGTGATTAGACCTGTATTTCCAAATAATCAAAGCAGATATTCCTTCGTTGAATACAAACTATGAAAAGGTTAAGCCGCAATGATTCCATGCGGCTTAACCCTTTTTTAGTAAGGTCGGCTAGAATTATCGTCTGTTTAATTCAATGCATCCATAATTTCAATAAAGTATGCGTCTTTCTCAAGCTGTGAAGAAGCTGATTTTCCTCCCCAAAGGTATGCATTTTGATATACCCATAAGTTCAGGTATGCAGCAGCATTTACTCCTGCCACGGCTGTGTGGACTGCGCCTGCATAGTTGTATGCAAGTGCGCCAACCATTGCTACCCACCCAGCAACTGCAGCTGTAAGATCGACTTCATCGGCTGATGAGATGAAATAACCCATATTATCCAATGCCTTTTGAAGCAGGACACCACCATTTTCAATGGCTTTATCTAGTTGAGCTGGACTCATACTGTATGCGGCAGCTTGCAATTCCTCGAAATAATTCGGGTCGACTGTCCCGATTTCGCCTATGATCTTATCGATTAACTCAAGGACCTCTTCATGCTGCTTTGCATCTTGAACTGGTTCAGCATCTACTGTTTGCAGTTTTTTCGCAAGCTCGCCTTCACCAAATACAATCCCTTTATAAATTTCTTCACCTGTTAATTTACCTTGGATACTTGTATTTTGGCCTGCTAGAACAGATGGACCTAGAGTAAACAGAACTAAAGTTGAAATTAACATGAATAACATACCTTTTTTTGCTAAATTCTTCATGATTGACCCTCCCATTTTTAATTTGATTCATTTGTTTGACGATGTTTCAGCCCGACCTTTTTTCAAGCTCTCCCCCTTTCCATGTATTTTTTCTTAATCTATGGTAAATTCTTGGTGGCAACATTAGAAAATTTAACACGGCTTGTATGCTAAATTCTTGCTGAAGCGGTCTTAAAAATAGAATCAGAGCTGCGAACATGACGATGACAAAGTTGTGCAGACCAACAACGGCTGAAATCATAAAGTGGAATATTAATCCTGGAATAAAAAACCACTTCCAATATTTCGCAGGTGTAAATAAAGCTGCAAATAAGAGAAACTCGAGAATGACTGTTCCCCATGTTGGGATGACAACAAGAGGAGTTTCCAACAAAGGCATCAGAATTTTACCCATTGTGTCTGAAATTCCAAGTAATGTATCCTGGAAGAAGTAGTAAACTGCAGTGCCATCCTTCCAAAATTCTCCGGGCACTTTAGCGTAAGCTGCATTTAAATAGATGATGGCGACTTGAAAACGGATAGCGATATAAGCACATAATCCCGTGATAAAGGCGAACATATAGCGATGGGAAGAAATGTCAGGCTTTTTTGAACGCTGCCAATGCCATTTCCTTGGGTCCGTCAATGTCAACGGGATCAAAAGTAAGGTAAGGGTGACATTGACTTGTTCTCCTCCGTCAAGGGTCAATGCTGTAGAATAAAAACTATACGTAATGTAGAAGTGTAGAATTCCAGTAATTCTCGGTCGCCAACCACTGGCGATGCCGAGTAATAGAATGATAAAGATCCACCGAATTAACTCAAAGTAGAAAAAATCATTGGGGACCATGCAAAACACACTGAGGTTCCGATCACATAATGGAAACTCAGGCAGACCAGCCCCTGGCCTGAAAAATGTCTTTGTAGGATTAAACAATAGAAGCAATGCTAATGAACTTGCCAACAGGGTTCGTGCGAGACCATAAACATTCGTCCATAACGGCTGTTGCTCTGCATATTGATATAATTTATCACCTAATCTGCTGAACATGTGACATTCACCCTCACTATTTCAGATGGCATAACTGTAGTTTCTTTATATTTGCTCCATGCCCAGGGCACAGGTTCTTGTTGTACAATGATATGTTCACCGCATATCGTCGGATATGGGGACTCGTTTTCAATTTCGACTGCTTCTAGACCATCGTTTTCAATCGCACAGGTAGATGGAGCATCCTCGCATGTTACCCACGATTCCCCAGGAATCTTGAACTGTATTAAACCTGCTTCGATCCCTTGGGCTCGTCCAGCTCTCTTTAAACCGAATAGATTTTCTTTCGTGTTGTTCGGCCAATTTGTTGATGGTTCGAATGTTTCATAATCATACATGTAGAGAGCAGATTCAGTAGGGTCTTTACTGTAAAATCCCCAACCTTGCGGGAACCATGATTGCATATATATTTCGTCGACAAACGGCATGGACAGAGCATTCCGTGGCAATGAAGTATATATTGATACAAAGAATAGTAGAAAAGTCATGAATAATAAACTTACAAAGTAGATTCCATAACTCTTCTTCTTATTGGGCTTCATCTCTACACCTCTCCTTAGTTTTTTATTTTAAATGACCTTGTATGCTAGAAGATTCCGTGGGTGGTTTGCCATCATTTTTGTCACCGGAAGTTCATATAAATATTAAAAAAAGACTAATTATTGATGAGAAATAGGAATGAAATCGTTACTCCTATAAATTATCCAGTAAGGTTATAATATTTTCTTTGAGTTCTAATGGCTGATCTTGATTTGAATAAACAGCTGTTACGTAATGAGCGTATACAGGTGGAAGTGGCGCAACATATGCCCAAGTTAATCCCACTTTAGCATAAACGCTTATCCTTACTAAATTTTGCTCTACACTTGCTGTCATATCCAAATCGTTGCTTTCAAGATAGTTAGTGAAATAAATCCGGCTTTTTTCTAATAAATCTTGCGCGCGGGTAGGATCTTTGGATTCAATGGCATCTTGTAAATCATTAAAGAACTGAGGGTACTCCTGATCGATATATGCCATTACTTCTGTTATAAATTCTGTGTTTTCATCACTATTGGTAGAATTTAAGATTTCCTCGTCCCGAATTAATATTTCTCCTATTTCACCTTGACCGAATATCAATCCCTTATAGTATTCTTCTCCTGTAAAAGTTTGGTTGACGGTATCATGTTGAGTAGCTGCCGATGCAGCCAAGTTAAGGCTATACAACGTAACGGAACATACCAATGCCATCATGATGAATAAGATGAGATATGTCTTTTTTTCATTATCAATTGCATCGCTCCTTTGATTTAAGATTCTATTAATCATCAATAATTAGGGTCATAAAGGGAAGGTGTTTGTCATGGATGAAGTTCTGCTACTTTTTTCTGTGCTACTTGTTGTTTAGGCTTGTACATCAGCTGAATCTAAATAATTAAATATCATGAAAATTCCGGAAATTAAAGGGGGAAGGATGTTAGAGCACGTATAACTGTTAGCCGTACCAGGAACAATCATGAACGTGCCTATACCCATGTCATTCCTATATCTTCTTGATTATCCCAATACATGTTTTTCACTTATTCATTAACAAATAGACCTGTCACTTCATCATTTTGATTAAAGGTGATCGTAAAAATGCGGCTTCCTTCACTATAGTTGGTAACGAGAACCGTAGTGTATAATTCGTCTTGTTCCTCTACGGAAGATTTATCAATTTCCTTAAAATTCCCTGACTGCTCGATATAGCTCGAAAGTTCCCGTAAGTCATATTCCGATAGATTACCCTTCATTTCTTCATCGAACATGGTTTGTACTTCTTCAGTATTACCTTCATTTAATAAGGTGACAATGTCAGTCGCTTCGTTAATATAATGTTCGGCAGTTTCATCATCCACATTTCCACAAGCAGCAAGCGTAAACAGAAAAACAAGACTAAACGTTATCAACAAAATTTTTTTCATCGTAATCTTTCCTTTCTTTTAATTAATAGGCTGTAACTGAAAACAGCTAATGCAGTCAGTGCTAGTGTTATTTCCACTGTAATAAGTGCAACATGTTGTGCCATGAACAATGGAAGAATCCCAGCTAATGCATTGACAACCCCGTGAATGAGTATGGCAAGTATTACGTAAAGGAATTTCTTCTGAACAACAGCGTTTAATACGATGATGGATAGTCCAATATGCAACAGTATTGCAAAAAACCTCTCAATCCCTCCGATGAAGAAATCTAGATTGTAAGCATGGGCGGTCACTGAAAATAAAATGGAGAATGCATTTATTCCAACTAATAATATTGCTTCAATCCCTCCATGACCTGCACCGAACAGAAAGCCGGATTTCCGATCACGTTGTTTCATCAAAAGATAGATTAAAATAAAGCGTGCGATCTCTTCAAAAACTCCGGCTGACAAACCGACTAATATGGCGTGGGAAATTGTCTCAGTGGTCTTGAATATCAGATAATCTGAGCTGTGTTCTAAATACTGCAAAGTCGGAATGCGGATTAACACCTGCGATATGGTAAATGCTAGAATACCTAAAAAGAATGGAATGAAGCGTTTCGTTATACAGGCATAGATGAGTGCAAGGATAGGTATCCCGATACTGATGAGTAAAGCGAAAATGATACCAAGCATGTAGTTCACTCCTCAATTGCAGTATAATGAATGTAATCGAAAATAAAACATATATTTCATAATCGGTTAAAAATTCATCATAATTGGTCAAAAATAGGTGACACAGCTAATTGGTGTCACCTATTTTTATCATCAACGTTTGTGTGAACAATGGAGCTATGAAACTCGTTTGCAGTGTCACATGTGGTGTTTTGTCAATCATCTGCTTAAGCGCGAATAATCCGTAGCCCCGCTTCTCCTTTTTCTTGGAGTAGCCCTTTTCATAGAGTCGGTGTAAGTCGATGGATGTATGATCTGTACTGTTGCTCACGATAAAATATTGGGTATCCTCTATTTCAAAGAAGGCAAGTTGAATTATTTTTTCTTTGCTATTCACCGCTTCTTCTATCCCGTTATCAACTAGGATTGAAATCATACGAATGAATTCAACCAATCTTATATGAATGTCATGAATCGGATTGGGGATATCGACCAGCAATTGTGTATGTTGTTGGTGTGCAGTCTGAAGCTTGACGCTCAATACGCTTTTAATTTCGGGAATATGAATATTGGATAATCTTACAATATCTAATTCTTGATTATTGATGTGTTCAGATGTGGGAGAAATGACGTTATGATACGTTTTTTCAATTTGTTTTAAATCTCCCGTACGAATCGCTCCATCTAATGCTAATAGTATATTCAAATAATCGTGACGGAAACTGGCTAATTCTTCATGCATAATCTCAAGCTTCTTCACATAGTCCAACGACTCGTTATCCAAGCAATCTTGTTGTTCCCTTACTAATCTTTCTTTTGTTAAATGAGAGCCGATGAGCACCATAAGGAGTAAGAGAATGAATAATATAAATGCTAAATTGTAGCTTAATTGTCCGATCTTCTGATTCATTGTCGACAAAAAAACAGTACTGGGTGAGGTTAAGATGAGTGCGATGCCTAGTCCAATGATGAGAATTCCGTAGCTTATGACATACAAGGGACTCTCGACGATATATCGTGAAAAACTTTGGATTGGATTTCGCAACAACCACACACTGATTGTAATGATAACTGCAACGCTGAGGTGAATCAGGCTGAAGCTCCAGAGATATAAATTGAATGGTGACCACATGAAGAGTGATATGGCTATTTCCATTAATACGATTTTGACTAATGTCATGCTAACGATACTGGCTAATGTAAAGTATAAATTCTTAAAAAACGTCAACTCCATTTGCATCAGGCCTAAGCTTAATAAAAAAATGACGAATACTACAATATTAAGTTCAGGGTAACCTGTTATTGTCACGACAATGCCCAGTAGAATTGTGAAAATGATACTTAAAGAGATGGTCATGATATATGACAAACGATTGTAACGGATTAATTGAAAGTATAGTAGGATGTGACTGATTCCAATCAGCACCGTTGCGATAATGTCATAAATGTACATCTTAAACTCCATCCTTAATCATTTGTCTGATTTTACTACTTAATCGTCGAGATACTGGAATTCGTTCATTGTTTCTTAAGATGATCATTCGATTTGTTTTATCATAAGAAGCGATCTGGTTCATATTGACGATGAAGGATTGATGACAACGAAATAATCGATTATCTAAATTAGCAATTTCTTTCAATGTGCCATAAAAGTGGATGACCTGTTCTGACGTGACTAACACTAAACGGTGTGGTCCATCAGTTGCGATATACTCCACTGTTTTGAACGGTACTTTTATTGTCGTATTTGTATTTTCCACAATAAAGTCATCGGTCGGGATATTTGTTTGATTACGTACTTCGTAATAGGAGAGGCATTGCTTAATCAGGTGATAACGTTCATTGTAAGACAGGGCTTTGTCGATAAAAGTAAAAGCCGATACCATATACTGATAGGAAATTGGTGCAAATTCCGAATGTGTGGTCACAAACACAATAATGCCTAGTGAATCATGTCTACGAATTTTTTGAGCAACTTGCAAGCCCTTGCGTCTTTCCTTTTTGATTTCAATATCCAAAAAGTAAATAGGAATGAACGTTGTCAATGGAATCTTTTCAATAATTTGATCAGATTTACTCGTCACTTCTATAAAATCAAATGGTATTTGGTGTTTCTCGCATATCTCTTCCGCAAGGCGCTTGAATTGGTTTCCTTGAATAATATCATCTTCATATATAAAGATACTCATAATCCCATTCCCCCTTTATATTTCTCTTATTTTATGTTTTATTCCAACGCTAGTTCTATCCTTGTCTCCCTATTTGTTATATTTCTCCAAATAATTCAGTAATCCTTCTAAGTTTTATAAAGTAATAAATATGTTTAATAACGTTCGGTATGAATTGACAAGGTTCTATGTGATGAAAGAATGAGTTAATTCAGAACAGAAGCTGATGTGAAAAATAATATCGTAGAATTACGATGATAAAGACCTTAAAAAATAGTTATTTAAGCCTGATTTTCTTTCTTTCCGTAAATATGACGGTCTATTTTTACCATTATTTATCATTCAACAAAATTCAGCAAGAATATTTGAAAGAGTATGATATATTTAATTAGAATTTTATACTTTCATACCCGTGCGTTCAAAATATTAGTGATGGGAGGATTATTTGAAGATGAAAGAGAAAGAATTATTAGGAATCATTACCTTGCTTTTTATCCCATTTTTATCATATATTTTCATTAGTGTCGCATAAATAACATTTGAATATTCTGACTACATCTTTAGGTACAAAACAAAAAAGTTGAAACACCTAAGTTAAGGTAGTAAACATCTATTTTTTTTACGATAGCTAATGGCAAGGGAAGCAGTGAGTTAGAAGCTTTACGGGACGGCTTTTCCTTTGATTTTCTGAACCCAAATATATGATGGTCTCCATAAGGATGCTTTTAAGTGGCGACTTATTTGTAAG
>NZ_JBISEP010000035.1:0-19810 GCF_044383835.1 Paraliobacillus sp. JSM ZJ581 | reverse complement strand
AAAACAGTAGAAAAGTGTTACATTAAAATTAGCGATAATGGTGTTTTATATGTGTCTCATATGGCTAGGTCAGTTCAAACCAAGGTCAATTTTTTCTAATACTATAACTTAGCTATCAATTTCATCATATGCATCACCTAGAGAAATAAAATCATCCTTTAACCAATACCAATACTGACCTTTATTATTTAATAGTCGCTCTAGTAAATCAGTAAAGGATGTGGCTATTATTTGAGACTCGCCTATAAGTCCATGACGGTAAAAAAAACTATCATAGCATTTCCCTAACCTGTCTTTATTGAGGTCAATAGTTAAGTATTCATCCGTTCCATCATTACAGATAATATACCAATTAGATGAAATATCTTCTTCGCATAATTCTCCCACAATTATTGGATTGGCTAATATAAACTTATCAGGAGACACGAAATAGATTGGATAGTCCTCATTTTCAAATAGAACTAAGCCACCACAGAGACTATAAAATTCTTTTAAATCATTAGGTAAAATATGCTTTGTTTCGTCAATAATGGGTAACCCAGTAGGTTCAAAGATACGACAATTTGGTAAAGTTTTTATTTGTGTGAGTAACTGCTTTATCTTTTCCATTAGCTTCACTCCCTAAAATTATATTTATTAAAGGAATTATAATATTCTTGTCTGGCAGATTTGGGAACATTTGCAGCATCAAACATTCTTTCTGTCAGTTCTTGTATTTCTCTTGGCGAGACAGATTGCCAATCAATTTTTCCCCCAACCTTCTTACCTGTTTTTTCATATAACCATTGTCTATAAACAGCTTTTGTAGCATCGTGTTGTTCTTTTGTTAGTGCTACTGTTGGGGTATTCCCACCTCTACTTACATAGTTTGGAACATTGTGTTTAGCCCATACATCCATAACACCATGATGATTTTCTAAAAGTGAATTACTAGGTCTATATGGTACTACATCATTAGGTTTAACAGTTTTATCTATACCCTTAGTAACTTTCGCAAAGCTCGTGTGTATCTCTTGTTGTACGTGAGTATCGCGCATCGCGTTGATAGGTAAGCGTGGGCCTCCTGCCATCGCAACATCCGTTTGTGAAACAAGTCCGTTAAACCAATGATCGACGAAGGATCTTGCCGATTGCGTGTTTCGAACGACGCGTTCATGTGCTTTTTTAGTGATATCTTTGGTAACACCCTTAGATGCAGGTGTCAGTTCTATCGCCGTAGGAAGGATCCCTGCTAAACCGAGTGATAAGCTTGCTTGCCGTTGACTCGTAGTGAGCTCATTGCCTAAGATATCTTTTCCAGTTAAATACTCAGAAAAGCCATTAGCGGAAACTAATCCATACATACTATATTCAGTGTTTTTTATGACTTGTAAGCTTTTCGTTGTTTTATACATATCGAATGACGTAACACTAGCAAACAAATATTCCACTAATTCCTTCATTTCTAAAAATATGTATCAAGTTCTAGTCTTGTTCTTTACAGTATACTTTAATTTCATTTTCTTAATATTTCAAGCTATATCCATCTCTTGCCTGCCCTTGAGTGGAGACTTGTATATACCCAACAACGTTCAAATTTTTCACCCTCCCGTTATAAAAATTAAAATTCATGTAACACTTTTTAAACGAATAGCGAGTATTATACGACCGTCTCTAATGTAAAAACAACCTAAAATTTATTTAGCCACCAAAAATACTTACACCTTTTATTTTACCTATTGCTTATCGACACGAGCTTGTACGATCTCATTTTTTTATTGCCTATGCCCTGTCACAAGTCCTCCTACCTTGTGAAATGTCATCTCGCCTATTTATCTTATTATTTCCACAAACAAAGTACTAAAACAGAATGCCTTGATGGTACTACCTTCATGAGCTATGAATTTCATACAATCTTTTTAAATTGTTCAATGCAAAAATTTCTCACAAAAAAAACAAAAAGCACTTGTTGCCTATAGTAGACAATCAAGTGCTTTAGGTTAATTAAATAAGTGTGACTAACTTACTGGCATTCTATCAAGAGTTAGACCCTACCAAAAAGTAGCTATTCTGTTAACATATTTTGAAATTCTTCAAAGCTATTACTTACAACATATGTTATAGGATTTAAATTTGAAGACTCTTCATGATTCCAAACGCATACAATAGGCTCTTCAACATTGTTACGATAGTCTAAGCAAACAAAGTCACCTTCAAATAAAACAGCTATTGGTAGCAGTTCAGTACCTACTAAATTTTCATCAAAAACAATTCTTTCGTCTAGTTGAGTTCTAACTACTCCTATATCGTAATACTCATCATCTCTTTCCCCGGTTACTTTTAAAATACATAAAAACCTATCAATCGCATAAACATGGCTATTACACTTAAAACTATCCTTTATAGGAGTACCACCATTATATTTTTTTATAAATTCTTTATACGTTTCCGGTAAATTTATTCTCCACTTACCTTCCTTTTCAGAAAGCAAAGTATCGTCCGGCAAGGGATAAATTATTGATCCATCCTTAAATTCCATTTCTATACCTCCTCAATATTATTATCTTGGAGCGTCGGTCCACATACCTTTAGTCCTTCCACCATTATGAGGTGTAATATTATGAATACCAAAGGGGACTAGCTCCATTTTACCAGGAACCTCCGTATGATGCCACGTCATCCCTTTTCTTGTACCACCTATTTGTTCATCTAACCACTTAAACTGTTCTTTATCCGATAGCTTCCAAAATCTATCTGGTAGCTGAACAGTCTCTTCTACAACACCTGCACTTGAAAAGTCGGCAAATCCATACCTCATACCATCTGCTTTTGTAACCTTTATTTCAGGAATATGTCCTTTTGCTATAGCCATTTCTTTTATCTTTCTTTTTTGAGCAGAAGACAAGCTATCCCCACCCGCAATAGTATCATCCCAAGACCAAGGTTTGTTTAAATCAAGGTGAAGTTTTCTGATGAAAAGAGACAAGCATATTTATATAGGATTAGATTTACACAAGTTCCAACATACAGCGGTGATAGTGGATTGTTGGTTTGAGAAGTTAGGAGAAAAGACCATTCAAAACAAACCAACTGCCTTTCCTATCTTACTAGAATATGTGAATAAGTATCTTACAGAAGGCTTGACCCCTGTATTTGGATTAGAAGATGTGGGCGGTTACGGACGAGATGTAGCGTTGTATCTGATTGAACAAGGCTACATTGTAAAATTTGTTAATTCCTCTTTATCCAATGCAGAACGGAACAGCTATGCCATGACAGAAAAGAATGATAGTTGGGACGCTCAATGTGTGGCAGATGTTTTAATCCGGAAACTACCGTATTTACCTGACGCTACGCCATCCGATATTCATTGGATAATCGCTCAACTTGTTGGTAGAAGAAACGCTTTAGTGAAAGCACAAACAGCATTGAAAAACCAACTTCATATGCAATTAAACTACCACTATCCAAGCTACAAGGATTTCTTTTCAGAAGTGGATGGCAAAACGGCATTAGCTTTTTGGGAAAGCTATCCTGCACCATCCCATTTGGAGGGGGAAACAATGGAGGGGTTACGAACATTCCTTCTAGAAGCGAGTAACAATGCTTGTTCCACTAGAAAGGCAGAGCAAATATTAACACTTGTTCAAGCAGATGGAGAAGTAAAACGAGAATACCAAATATCAAGAGACTTTATCATTCAAAGCATAGTTCGAGATATTAGCTTTAAGAAAAGGGAAATCAAGAAGGTAGATAGAGAATTAAAAGTGAATATTCAGAAGTTAGGTATGCAGCTTGAAACCATGCCAGGGATTGATACGGTGACTGCCTCCGCTTTAATTGCAGAAATCGGAGATATTCATCGTTTCACCAATTCTGATAAACTAGCAAGGTATTCAGGCATAGCCCCTACTAAGATGGGTTCGGGCGGTAAGGAAACGATGAAGAAAACAAAACAAGGCAACCGAAAGCTATATGATGTTTTTTACAACCTAGCTGTCCAACAAGTTCAAGTATGTAAGGGGAGTAAAATTCCCAGTAATCCTGTATTTTACGATTACTATAACCGTAAGCTAAGTGAAGGGAAGTCAAAGTCACAAGCCCTTCTCTGTATTATGAGAAGATTAGTCAGATAATCTATGATAAAACGGCTTATATCATGCCTGAAATGCCTGAAACAATAGCTAGTTAATCAATATGGGTGGTGGTTGAGTAAACTGCCACCTTTCATAAAGTACATTTTTAGATATTCCTAAGGGTACGGTAAAAATTGATTGCGATTTAGCTAAAGATTATATTAGAGATGTTGAGTCAAAAACTGGATTGAAACTTTATAAATCACAAATAGAAAAATTAAAGGATACTTTAAGAGAAAATAAATATGAAAAAATGACACCAATGGAAACTTTAAAACACAGGAATAAATTCAATAGTGTGAAAAATAAATTGATTAAAGAATGGGAAGAAAACACGGGACAAACTTGGCCAAGATATACTGAGGAAATTTATGATAAAAAAGGTAGATTAGCAAGGGATATAGGTCAACCATATGATGCCCATCATATTATAGAAAATAATTTTGACGGTCCTCACGAATGGTGGAATATACATCCCGCTAAATTTCCTGATGAACACCAGGCGGGGATTCATGGTAAGGGTTCGCCATCAAATAAGTTATTTCCAAGGAGGTAGTTTTAATGGCTACATTTGATTTTGTGAGAAATGATAAGCATAAATTTATTAGATTACAAGAAAACGAACTGTTAGATGCGGAAGAAAGACTTGGATTTGAGTTACCTAATGAACTTAGAGATTTTTACTTAGAAATTGGGTATGGCTTTATAAAAGGAAGCGATGGGAATGCAATAAATAGAATTATGGATGCAGATACTATAGCTGATATTACTTTGAGAGAAAGTATTTACGAGTTTGATCCAGATTTAGAAGGAATATATGAGGACGATGATAAATTAGTATTTTATGAAGTAAACGAAGGTGTATATTTAACTCTTGATTTAAATACTCCACAACAAACTCCTGTATATTTTTTTGAAACCCAAATTGCTGGTTCATTGGAGGAATTTATAAGAAAGGTTGATGAGGATGCAGAGTACTTTAGGGATATGGTTGATTAATACTTCGTGTTCTCAGCAACAAAATATAAAAGTAAGCGTAAAATAGTCCACACATACTACTCACGTATGGACTGTTACGCTTGAAAAGTTGTCTTAAAGGTAATGAAATAAAAGCAGTATTAAACGAAAATGATGTAGATGTTTTTAAGACTCTTTATAGATTTTATTTATGGAAATCTTAAGTTACACAACTAAATTATATAGGAAGTAAAACATTGAATAGAGCACTTGATTGTCTACTTATGGCAACAAGTGCTTTTTGTTAGAAATGTAACTTTGGACAAATTAAAATGTCTACATGAAATTCATAACTCATGAAGGTAGTACCATCAAGGCATTCTGTTTTAATACTTGCTTTGCGAGAGAAGTACGATAAATAGGCGAGATGACATTTTACATGGCAGGAGGACTTATGATACTGCCAAACACACAAACTAACGAGAATGACAAAACTCGTGGGGATAATAATGGGGAATGTATAAGAGTGTGTTTTATACTGCTTGGACTTATAATTTTTGAATTGTATTTTTACTAGAGACGGTCGTATAATACTCACTATTCGTTAAAAAGCGTTACGAAAATTACAATTTATGAAACGGGAGGGTGAAAATTTGAACGTTGTCGGTTATATACGAGTCTCTACTCAAGGGCAAGCAAAAGATGGATATAGCTTGAAATATTAAGAAGATGAAATTAAAGTATACCGTATAGAACAAGACTCGAATTTGATCCGTATTTTTAGTGATGAAGGAATTAGTGGAATTTGTTTGCTAGTGTTACGTCATTCGATATGTATAAAATAACGAAAAGCTTACAAGTCATAAAAAACACCGAATATGGTATTTATGGATTAATTTCCGCTAATGGCTTTTCTGAGTATTTAACTGGAAAAGATATCTTAGGCAATGCGCTCACTACGAGTCAACGGCAAGCAAGCTTATCACTTGGTTTAGCAGGGATGCTTCCTACGGCGATAGAACTGACACCTGCATCTAAGGCTGTTACCAAAGATATCACTAAAAAAGCACATGAACGCGTCGTTCGAAACACGCAATCGGCAAGATCCTTCGTCGATCGTTGGTTTAACGGACTTGTTTTACAAACGGATGCTGCGATGGCAGGAGGCACACGCTTACCCATCAACGCGATGCGTGATACTCACGTACAACAAGAGATACACACGAGCTTTGTGAAAGTTACTAAGGGTATAGATAATGTTAAGCAAGGAGATAAGAGTTCTCTAACGCCTGGTGGTGGATTAAATGCACATGAACTAAAAGGTGAGCATTTAATAGATAGGCATATTGGAAAAACAGATGAACAATTATTTGATAGATTGAAAAATAATCCTAAAATCACAGGTTCTTCAACTTTTAATGATAGAATGACAGCGGAAAAAGTTGCGGATACAGTTCTTAGAGACCCTAAGAATATCGAGAAAATCCAAAAGTGGATATCTGACCCAAATAGTAGACCTACCTTACTTTTAAAATTCAAAGGCGATAAGGAAAAAATCGGGAGAAGCGCTACTAGAAATTCAGAAGTAATCGAGGATGTTACAAATGCAAAAATAATACTTAAGAAGGATAATAATGGTAGTTTTTATTTTAACAGGATATCCTGTTAAATAGAAAGAAGGGATAGTTTATGGATGAAACTTATGATTACGTAGAAGAACTGGAAGATTTTTTAGGAGGTACATTTCATCAAGACATCAGTTCTCCAGAACAAGCAATAGATGAGTTTATAAACGAAGCTAGCATAGAATGTCTGCTGTCTACAATAAAGGATTGTGAGAAGTTTTTGAATAGTAGTTTAACAAAACAGGAGAAAGAAAATATTATTCAAAATAATGCCGAAGTTTACTTTCCAGCTATAGAATTAACCCCTCTACAGTGGCTAAATAATTTAGTAGAGAATATGAAAGAAGGAGTGAAAACAACATAGAAATAAAAAAGTTTAAAGATAACCTTGATTTGGGTGGTGACCCCACAAAGTGAGAGTTTTAATTATGCAACTGATTGGCTGGTATGAGTCCGAAATTGTACTGGACTTAAACCAGCTAATTTTGTTTTTATACGTTCATTACTTTAATAACTAATATATTTCGTAATTTCACTTTTCAATTCATCATACGTCATGAGATTTCGACCATAATACATTTTTTGTTTAAGTATTTCGAAGAGGTTCTCTATAGATCCATTGTCCGCACATGTCGCTTTACGTGACATACTTTGAAATATATTATGCTTTTTAAATGTTCTTACCCAAGTATTACGTTGATAATGCCAGCCCTGATCTGAATGAATCGTTATTCGGTATACCGCTCTATTAGTAATGTCTTCTATTGCTTGTTTTAAAGGTGCTATAACGAAGTCTAAAGTTGGTCTTTTTGATATCCCATAAGAAATAATTTCATTATTATACAAATCCATAATAGGACCTAAATATAACTTCTGATCGTCGGCACATTTGAATTCAGTAATGTTAGTGACTAGTTTTTGCAGCGACATACTTGTACGGAATCGTCTGTTTAAAAGGTTTTGCGCTAACTTACCGACAGTTCCTTTGTATGACTTATAACGTGACTTTCGTTGAAATCTTTCACACTTTAAATGAAGTTCACTCATGATACGTTGTACTTTTTTATGGTTTATGATGAACCCTTGATTTCTTAACTCGTTATAAACACGACGATAACCATATCTACCTTGATGATAGTGAAATACTTCGTATACTCTTCCTTTCATTTCTCTATCTGGATCAATTTCTTTCATCTTTTTAATATGATAGTGGTAAGTAGCTTCAGGTATATCTACTATTTTTAATACATGCTTTAATTTGAATCCTTTTTCTTTGAGTTCGAATGCCAACGCTGCTTGTGCTTTTCGAGATAGGCATCCGGATCCTCTTGAAAAGCTTTTAACTTTTTTAAATTGGCTACTTCCAAACGTAATAATTCATTTTCACGTTCTAAAAGTTCTTCTCTAGATAACTCTTTATCTGTGTTTCTTTTCTTTGATTGACGCTTTTTAGACATGGGAGGCCTTCCATTTCTTCGTCTGAAAATATTCTTTTCCAATTAGCGATCAGAGAAGGATTGTTCATTTTAAACGTCTCGCGGTATCTAAATAAGAAGCACCTATCTTTTTCATAAAGTTTATATACATCTAACTTAAATTGAACAGAATAAGTAATCTTAGAATACTTTCTGTGTAATTCACTGATGCCAAATATCTTGTATGAACGAACCCAATTTCGAGTTGGACGCGTGTCAGGTATGCCGTATTTCTTAGCTAATGAAGTATAGCCAACTAAACCGTTTAGATATTCTTTGACAACTTTCAATTTAAATTCTTCACTATATTTAACCATACAAAACATCCCTAAAGTTAGTTTTTTTACTCTAACTTTCTTACCTCCAGTCAAGTGGTTTACACAATTTATTTGAATCATTTATTTTGATTTATTCAGGGGGATAAACCTCCTGAATCATTTAAAATTTCCTCATGACTAATAGACCTAACGTTTTTCCATTTTTTTCGTAAGGTCTTTATGGTATAGTGAGATAAGTTTAGGTGATTATGAATGAGTAGAAGCAATTTCATAATCGTATGGTATGTCGTGTGAAATAAGGTGAAATGCCACTTTCAAGAACTTATTTATACACGCTATCACCGCAACCTTATGAGGTTTCCTCTGAGGTTGTTTTTTTAATTTGTCATAGCAATCAACGATGTGATTATTTCCTTTCTTTCGTAATGAAATCATGGAAAGAATCATGAAGTATAATATTTTCCGTAGTTTCTTACTTCCACGTTTATTGATACGATCTCTATATTGTGTATTTCCTGACTGATATCGCATAATATCGATTCCAACGTATGCATTGAGCTGTTTGGCATTTTTAAATAAACGTATATCTCCTAGTTCACCAATAATTCTACATGCGGTCGCATCACCAATGCCAGGGAATGAATGAAGGATATGATATTCTTTTCTATCAACAGATAAGGCAACCATTTTTGCGATAATTTCTTCTTTCTTCTCCATTAAGTCTGCGATTCTGTTTGCGTAATCCTTTACTTGTTCACAACGTACATCTGACGAAATTATCAGTTACCACCATCCATATTCTCCAATATGATACCTTTTCTTTCCCCTGCTTTTTTAACTTTTCCGTACAAAAGAACGATTACTTTATCGAGAGGATTACTCTACCTCGACTAACTCCTGAATGGCGATGTCTAACACTTTGCATACCGTTTCTAATGTTGATAGATACACTCTGTCCACGTTGTCTGAACAAAGATGGCTAATCGTATTAGGACGCAGCCCTGTCATTCGTGCCAATTTACGTTGTGAAAGGTCACGTTCCTTAAGGATTTCCTTTAGTTTGATTGATATTGGCATGGTAATTCCCTTCCTCTTTTTCATGTTACTTTTACGATACACAATAAATTTGTATCAGTAAAAGGGGTGGTTGTATCGCTAAAGCCGCATACAATAAATTTATATTAATTATAATGGACAAGCGTAACGTAGGGGAAAATATCATGAAAGTTATCGGTTATATTCGAGTATCTACATAAGGTCAAGCAAGAGATGAATACAGCTTGAATTATCAAGAAGATGAAATTAAAGTATACTGTAAAGAACAAGACTAGAACTTGATCCGTATTTTTAGTGATGAAGGAATTAGTGGAATGCGTGGTTGCTAGTGTTACGTCATTCGACATGTATAAAACAATGAAAAGCTTACAAGTCATAAAAAACACCGAATATGGTATGTATGGATTAGTTTCCGCTAATGGCTTTTCTGAGTATTTAACTGGAAAAGATATCTTAGGCAATGCGCTCACTACCAGTCAACGGCAAGCAAGCTTATCACTTGGTTTAGCAGGGATTCTTCCTACGGCGATAGAACTGACACCTGCATTGAAGGGTGTTACCAAAGATATCACTAAAAAAGCACATGAACGCGTCGTTCGAAACACGCAATCGGCAAGATCCTTCGTCGATCATTGGTTTAACGGACTTGTTTCACAAACGGATGTTGCGATGGCAGGAGGCCCACGCTTACCTATCAACGCGATGCGCAATACTAACGTACAACAAGAGATACATACGAGCTTTGCGAAAGTTACTAAGGGTATGGGTAATGGTGCTCCTTTTTATGGAAATAATTCAGTACCAAAAGGACCATATCGTAAAGTAAATGGATACCCAGTTAAAGTAAAGTCAGGTGCTCAAGGGAAACATATTCCTAATACGCCAAATTACAAACAAGAAATAGCAAATGGAAAAAACAACAGTATTTTTTATGGTGATAATAAAACAGCACAAGGATTCCTTGATAAGTTTGCAGGGAAAGGAACCACTGTTACGAAAAATAAAGAGAGAGTGGACTTTGGTGAACCAATAGGTAAATACTATGACACTGTGACTGGACAATATATAGAGACTAATAGAGGAATGATACAATATGGAAAGGATGGTGCTCATATAGTACCAGCAAAACCATCAGAATAAAATAAGAAAGAGGATGTCTATGGAAGCAGATTCTTTATTTAAAACATTAATAGAGTATGAAGGTGTAGAGATCATAATAGAGTGGAACAGTGGATTAAGAATTATAGGCAAAACAGACACATTTTTTGAGACAAACAATGGATTAGATAATGATGATCCCGAGTGCGAAGAATATTATGCAACTGCATTTCAAGTAAATCATATTTTATCCCATCCTTCTACTAACGAAGGCAGTGCATATAATTGGTTGAAATTTCTCTCTATGATGATCCACCAAGTTCAGTATTTTTACCCGATGGAAAGAGAGTATGGGAAAGGGAAATATATAAATAATAGCTGCTATTTAAACTTTCACCTTGATTGGCTAAATGACTTTCAAGGTTTTCTCTTTAATTCATATTAATACAGCTGATAATTAAGTAGGACAATAAGAAATGATTTGTTTGAGAATCGAAAGCTTATGATGGTTATACCATCAAGGAGGTTCAGTTTGAGACTTTGCGGAACTGAATAAAAAAGACAAATGGGCGAGATGACATTTTACATGGCAGGCATAGTTATGAGGTGGAAAGGATTACATGCTAACGAGAATCACAAAGCTCATGGCAATAAACTGTAGGATACATAAGAAGGTTACTAGTTTAGCAACAGGATAGACAAAAATTGGGTTGTGTATTTATTAAAGAAGGTTGTATAATACTCGCTATTCGTTTAAAAAGCGTTACATAAATTTTAATTTTCGTAACGGGAGGGTGAAAAATTTGAACGTTGTTGGGTATATACAAGTCTCCACTCAAGGCAGGAAAGAGATGGATATAGCTTGAAATATTAAGAAGATGAAATTAAAGTATACTGTAAAGAACAAGACTAGAACTTGATCCGTAGAATTAGTGGAATTTGTTTGCTAGTGTTACGTCATTCGACATGTATAAAACAACGAAAAGCTTACAAGTCATAAAAAACACCGAATATGGTATGTATGGATTAATTTCCGCTAATGGCTTTTCTGAGTATTTAACTGGAAAAGATATCTTAGGCAATGCGCTCACTACGAGTCAACGGCAAGCAAGCTTATCACTCGGTTTAGCAGGGATCCTTCCTACGGCGATAGAACTGACACCTGCATCTAAGGGTGTTACCAAAGATATCACTAAAAAAGCACATGAACGCGTCGTTCGAAACACGCAATCGGCAAGATCCTTCGTCGATCATTGGTTTAACGGACTTGTTTCACAAACGGATGTTGCGATGGCAGGAGGCCCACGCTTACCTATCAACGCGATGCGTGATACTCACGTACAACAAGAGAGATACACACGAGCTTTGCGAAAGTTACTAAGGGTACGGGTAAGCTTAAAAAAGAAAAACCAAAACAAGTTCATCACTATGCGACAAATAAAAGTAAAATGTATACTCACCAGTTAGAAAATGTGACTAAAAAGTATGGCTTGGAATTAGATGACGCTTGGAATAAAGAATTATTACCTCATCAAGGTAGACATCCGAACGCATATCATGAATATGTGTTAGACAGGATAAATGAATATGATGCTATTGCGCGTGGGAATAAAGAAATTTTTTTAGAGCTATTTGAAGGTTTAAAGAAAGAAGTCAGGGAAAATCCAGATATGCTTTACAAAGAGTATTGGTTAAAGAAAAAATAGGTAGGGGATACAGATGAAATTTTATAAGCTAAGCATAGAAGTTTCAGGTGAAAATGATATTGTTTGTCATTATAAGGATGATTTAGGTATTCAACAATATGAATTTAAAACTGGGCAGACTTTTGATAGATGGGATGGAAGTTTTAAATTTTACTATGATAAAAGTGAGGGAGAAGTGCCTACAGACTATCTTGCAAATGATATGGGATGGTTTGTGGTATCTAGAAGATTGAAAACTATTATGGAGACCTTAAATACAAAAATTGAGTACTTTCCAGTTGACATTGTTGAGTTGAAAAGTGGAGATAGTTTAGAAGGATATTATATTGCTAATATTCTTAAAGTGGTTGGTGCACTTTGTTTAGAAGAATCAGACTACCATGAAATACAGACTAAAAGGGTTGGGACAATATATAATGTGCTAAAATATGCAATTTATGAGAGTGAAGTAGAAAATAGTGATATTTTTAAATTGGGAACTAGACAGGAAATTCCTATTTTTGTTTCAGAAATATTTAAAAAAGAAATTGATATTAATGAATTAACAGGTATGGAATTTTACGAAAATAAAGCTATCTAAATTTTAGAATAAGAATCTTTCACTAGAATATATTCGAATTAATTAAGATGTTCGAAAATAAAGACTCCATGAAGGTAATACCATTATGGAGTTTTATTTTATATAGGAATAAGAAGAAAAGTACGAGAATTGGGTGAGACAATAAGATTGTGATTTGTTTGAGAATCGAAAGCTCATGATGGTTGTACCTTCATGAGTTATGAATTACACTTAAGCATTATTCAATGTCTACCTAACATAAAACTTTTCCTATTATTGATTCATTCCATTTCTTCTGTACAAGTGTATTTCCTTATTTATCACAACGAGTTTTGTCATTCTCGTGTGTAAATTTAAATCGAGTAGTAAGTGTGGTTGTTTTATTTAAATGTCACTGCAACCAATCTCTTAAGTTTGCTAACCATCATGAGTTTTTGATTTAAAAATGATATTATTTTTAATCATAGAGTTCTTAAGTTAAAAAACCTTGAAAGGCATATTACCAATCAAGGTTTTAAGTATCTAAGAGTTATCTTTTATTGACAATAATCAACAATTAAAATATACCTTCAAGAAATCAAAAAACGATGACCAAGTTTCTTTTAACTCTCCTTTTAAAAGCAGTTCATCTCCACCCTCAAAATTAACTATATAAACTTTATCTGTTAAAGTATCCAGCACTAATACAGCATTTGCTGACATTTCACTTAAAACAAGATATTGCTTCGGAAAACCATGCTCTTTTCTAGAAATTATTGTGTATGATTCAATATTATTTTCTTCATCTGCTATATCTAGTAATTCAAAGGGTACATGTTCTTCCCAAAAAGGTCCTGCATATTGTATATAAAATTCTTGGAAAGTATCTGATGCGTCTACACCTAGCCTTATTAAAGTCTCCTGTACTAGATTGCTATCTTCACGTTCATATATTTCTTCTCCTAGAACTTCATCTAGTCTCTCAGGCAAAATACTCATATTATTTTCCTCCTAAAGCTTCTTCTCCTCGTATTTTCCAATAATTTATAGAATCTACTTTTTGAAATGACCCTCTAGTTGTCTCATCCATTGGATAAAATGGATTTAACTTTCCTTTATAAGGATGTAGTGGAGCTCTTTTAGCATTACTGATATTATGGTACCTAGTTGAAGCTTCATATAATGGTCCAACACCTTTTTGTTGTGAATGATGCAAAGTTGCAACACTACCTGCATCATCAAGAATAGGAGAAAGTCCGTATTTCGCAGATGCTTCTGCATTTGTTAACCCGCGACCTTTTTTAGCACCTTTTGTTCGAACCATATCCCAATTAATATCTCCTCTTTGATATACTTTGTAAGTAAATCCTGTGCCATCTTTACCTGCATTATACTCTACACTCCGAGTAAAATATTTATTATTCTTATAGTCCTTTAGATGTTGATAAGTTTCTTTACCCGTACCCTATGTTGTAATCTTAAACCCTCACAACAAAAAAACAAACCATGTAAACCTTATTAAACTACTTCTTTTTCTTCCACTACCGGCAACTCATAAGCTATTTTATATTTCATCATGCCATATACAATGTTTACAAGCCTTCTCATAATACATACCAATGCTTGACCTTTTGTTTTTCCCTCTTTAAGTTTCTTTTGATAATATGCATGAAACACTGGGTTTCTGGGTAACTTACTTCCTTTTGCTACTTGCACTTGCTGTACAGCTAAATTATAAAAAAAAAGCGTGTAGCGCCCTGTTTCCTTGTTTGCTTTTGTGTGTCTTACCTTTCCCACCAGAACCAAAGTAAACAGGCGCAATCCCCGCGAATCGTGCTAATTTGTTGGCATTTGGAAATCGCCTTACATCCCCAATTTCTGCAATTAATGCTGATGCCGTTACAAGTTCTATTCCCGGCATCGTCTCTAATTGATAATCTAGTAGATTTACTAACCGTTTTAATTCTCTTTGGATGTATTTCATTTCTTTCTTTTTAAACTCAATATCCCGTACAATACTTCTTACTAAAAAGTCTCGTGTTTCTTGATACTCTTTCATTGTTTGTCCATCTTCTTTTACAAGTTTTAATATGTCGCTTGCTTTCTTTACTGAACATGTATTGTTACTAACATCTAATAAAAAAGCTGTTAATTGCTTTATATTCGTCCCCTCTAAACAAGAGGGTGACGGATATTGCTGCCAAAACGCTAATGCTGTTTTCCCATCTAACTCTGAGAAAAACTTTTTATAGCTTGGATAATGATGGTTTAATTGAATATGTAGTTGATTCTTTAACGCACTTTGTGCTTTTACTAATTCATTCCTTCTTGAAACCAATTGTTGTATTGATCATAATAAATCGTTTGGCTTTGCATCTGGTAATTGATTAAATTTGTTTATCAATATGCGTGCTACACATTCCGCATCCCAACTATCATTTTTTTGTATCATCACTTGACTTTTTCGTTCTAAAAATGATAAAGCTGGATTTACTTCTTTTACTACCTGTTCGTGATCTACTAAATATTTCGCTAATGCTCTTCCATAACCGCCAACATCTTCTAAACCAAATACAACAGTTATCCCATCACACACATATGTCTCTACTTTTAATAAGAACTTCGAAAATGCAGACGGTTTATTATCAAATTGTATTTCTCCTAATTTCTCTTGCCAACAATTAATTATAACAGCCGTATGATGCTCCTTATGTAAATCTACCCCTACATACAAATAGTCCTGTCTATTATGCATAACTCATCCCTCTATTCAATGATTTAGTTATATATAAAAATGTCGGCAACCTTAGTTCGAGCGTTCATCTTCCGATGCGCATAGGTACGCAAGCCTATCCATTTTTCATCTCTTTAGTAGTATGTATAGTAAAATGAGCTAATTTTTTAAGTGAGTTTATAAAATAATTGCTGCATGTTGTCCTTTTGTTTGTATTTTCCCGTATTTATACATGCCACGATAAAAATTCTCTCTATCTAACATGCGTTTCACTTGTACTTTCGTAAATTGTTTATCTTTCGCTGTGCAGTAGCCTTCTACATTCAATTGTTCTGCCAATTGGGTAAGTGACCAATGTTTAAAAATGTGTCTTAACTCAAATAGTCTACGTACAACTACTGCTTTCCCAGCATCTACTTCTAACACCTTTTGTCCTTTTTTGGCCTTGTAGCCAAAAAGTACGCCACCACCTGCATATCCACCTCGTTCAGCCTTCTTCTTTCTACCTCTACTTAACTTCAATGCAATTTCAAGTCTTTGATATTGGTCTAATAGTTCTAACATGCCATTCACCAAAAAGTCATTTGGATCATGTGTGTAAATACTATAGCTTGATTGTTCAATTGCCTTCACATCTACTTCATGTTTCTTTAGTTCTCGTTGTATCAATACTTTCGCCATATCAGAGCGCCACAATCGTGATGTATTCAACACAACAACATAGCTTACTTGTCTATACGCCATATCGGACAATAGCTCTTGTAGTCCATCACGTTCAACTGTTAATCCCTCTTCATCAACAGTCGCTCCGCTTAATCCTCTATCTTCATACACACGAAGTAGTTCTAAATTATTTTCGTTACAGTAACGTTCAATCTCTTCTACTTGATACGCTAAACTATACCCATCACGTACTTGTCCTTCCGTTGAAACTCGTACGTAACCAACTACTTTCTCTCCCATCATAAATCCCCTCCCGTTACAGTAATTTGAGTCCCTGTAACGTTTATCCGTTTTTTTGCGGATAACGTGTTCGTAACGTAAATCCGTTAAAACGTACTTTACGATGACTTCAAAAAATAATACAACCCTTTATTTTTTCTTCTACTCTCTTTATACACTGTACAAAGCCATTACAATCTATAAAAATTTAATACTTCGTGCACTTATAAAATTATAATGTGTCTACCTATTTCTATCCTAAAACGCAAAAAAGCACTTGTTGCCTTTAATTGACAATCAAGTGCTTTAAGTTCATATGTTTTTTAGTAGCATAAATTTTGTAGGTCTTAGCTTGATTTTATATTACATCTTTCTATAAAAAACTGCAGTCCAATTGTATCTAACACTTGGGCTACACTTCATATCAGACATTTTTTTATATAAATGTTCTTAGTATATTATTTTTGTAACTTTAAACTAGCAATTAACTCATCTAAACTATCCGAAATCTCTTCAAATGAACCTCGTTCAAAATCCTCCAATTCAACCTTACCACTTACATTATCTAAAACAACTATCAAACCGTTCCCCTCTACACCTATTGGAGTCTTATCAACCTTATTATGATTGTTTTTATACCCTTCTAAATTACTTTCGAAGGAATGCAATTCAATGTTTGGTAATACAGGTTCTAGCCTAATATAATGATTACCAATAAATCCATCTAAATCAGCAAACCAATAAGAATTAAAATAATCATCAATTGAAGTGTGCAGTTTAATTTCAAATCTTTCCTCAATCTTCGTTAAATCATTCTTATTATTTTTTTCAATAGGTTTCCATGAAATTTCTTCTTCACCATCCATTTCACCCTGATATATAAATGAATCAACTTCTTCGTTATATGGCGTTTTAAATAAAAAATCTAACCCTTTATCAAAATATTCTTTTCTTAAATTAAAATATTTGCTCATAGCATCCTTCATTACCAAAATAATCACCCTTACTTTTCTAAGAATTTTTCTAATAGTTCAGCATATTTTTGGTCATTTCCCCAAACTCCTGCGCTTTTCTCAGCATTATGAATCCCTCCTAAACCTGGATGTAGCTTTGAGGGTACAGTCACAGCTTGACCTCCACCACCAATGTGATGATGTATTAAAGTGTCATTATATAATTCTTTTAAATCATATTGGGGAAAATGTTTTCTAAACGTTGGATTGTTTATAGGTGCGAATCCTAATTCTATTTTTTGTCTATTTGACCTATTAAACGCTTCTGGGTACTTCTCTAACATCTCTTTCCAATAAAAATCTTTATCGCGTAACCAACCCTCTACATTGGTGTTTTTTTGCCCTTTACCAACATAGGGCATCTCAACAGTTAACCGAGGATCCGCAGTATATTTAGCCTCTAGCTTACCTAAATCAGCACCACGATATGTTCTAATAGGATCATTAATCTCACCTATCTTCTTAACCGTTTCACCCGTACCCTTAGTAACTTTCGCAAAGCTCGTGTGTATCTCTTGTTGTACGTGAGTATCACGCATCGCGTTGATAGGTAAGCGTGGGCCTCCTGCCATCGCAACATCCGTTTGTGAAACAAGTCCGTTAAACCAATGATCGACGAAGGCTCTTGCCGATTGCGTGTTTCGAACGACGCGTTCATGTGCTTTTTTAGTGATATCTTTGGTAACACCCTTAGATGCAGGTGTCAGTTCTATCGCCGTAGGAAGGATCCCTGCTAAACCGAGTGATAAGCTTGCTTGCCGTTGACTCGTAGTGAGCTCATTGCCTAAGATATCTTTTCCAGTTAAATACTCAGAAAAGCCATTAGCGGAAATTAATCCATACATACCATATTCGGTGTTTTTTATGACTTGTAAGCTTTTCGTTGTTTTATACATGTCGAATGACGTAACACTAGCAAACAAATTCCACTAATTCCTTCATTACTAAAAATACGGATCAAGTTCTAGTCTTGTTCTTTACAGTATACTTTAATTTCATCTTCTTAATATTTCAAGCTGTATTCATCTCTTGTTTGTTCTTGAGTGGTGACTTGTATATACCCAACAACGTTCAAATTTTCACCCTCCCGTTACGAAAATTTTAATTTTCGTATTATTTTCACAAACCAAGTATTAAAACATAATGCCTTGATGGTACAACCTTCATGAGTTATGAATTTCAATTTAGCATCATCAATGTCATCCAAAGTTTAAATTTATAACAAAAAACAAAAGCACCTGTTGCCTAAAAGGCAATCAAGTGCTTTATAGATAGCTATATAAAGTAATTCATTACTATTCCTATCTTTAAACCAAAAATTCTGTTTAATTTCGAAGTTCTAGGCTTGTTCGCTATGATAATATACATTTAAAAATCATTGGTTGAACTTAAATACTCTTACTTCTTTAAAAACTTTTGAACTTCCTACCACCTATTTATCTCTTATATCATTTCTTAATAATAAGTAGCATTTGAAGTTAGTTATCCCAGCTTCTTATATAACTCATATAAATCTAATAATTGAATTCCAAGTTCGCTATTAAAATCCCAAGTGTCGGTAATAACTCTTGGATATGATGGGATATGACTTTTAGATTCAATCATTAGTTCTATATCTTTATAGAAATTTTCAAGTTGACTTATTGTCCCATCTTTACCTTGACCTAATTTGTGAGCTTTAATTTCACATTCTAACTTTATTTTCGCTTTTTCAGCTTCGTTAATAAAGTTTAAGGTTTTATTAAGTCGTCTAGGTTCGTTATATACCATTGTTCTACTCCTCCAATATATTGATTACCCTTCTGAAATTGCGAGCCAGCTTTTCCTTTAATTATAATTGTGTCTGGTTTAACTTGCCATTGTTGAATACCTGTCATCCTGTTCCAATCTGGTGGAAGTGCTAAATTGCTTCTATTCACTTGTGGCGAAAATGTTTCAAATAAATATCTCCCTTTCGCACTAGCATTAATATCGTCATAGAATCTTATCCCATAAGTATTTGAGCCAGCAACATCAAGCTTAATTGTACCGATCTCAAACGATTCTAATGTAGTCTTTCTGAATTGACGTGGTACTCCTTGTGATTTTAAATATTCAGATGCTTGTTTTACACCAATATATTGGTCATTAAGGTTACCCGTACCCTTAGTAACTTTCGCAAAGCTCGTGTGTATCTCTTGTTGTACGTGAGTATCACGCATCGCGTTGATAGGTAAGCGTGGGCCTCCTGCCATCGCAACATCCGTTTGTGAAACAAGTCCGTTAAACCAATG
>NZ_JBISEP010000034.1:0-24496 GCF_044383835.1 Paraliobacillus sp. JSM ZJ581 | reverse complement strand
CCTTCGAGAATTAATCTATGAAGATTATCTCATCTGGAGACTGAGTTGCATACGTGTGTAGTATTTGACGCTTACATCGATACGGCAAACGTAGAAATGATAGATCAACTTCTGCCTTGGTCAATAACGCTTCCATTAAATTATCAAAGTCCAAATTAAATCTTGGTTATAGTATAAACGAGCCCATACCTAAATAGAAGGTGTGGGCTGTTTGACGCTTACAAAAAGTTTTACGGTCAAAGTGAATGGGCTATTCAAAATCAAGTGTTTATCGCACTTATTGTTTTTTTCCTGCACGTGCTTGCGCAAATCGGAACAAAAAACAAGCGAAAAACCTTACAAATTAGCCGTTATTTAAAGGCTGCTTTATGGAAACAGGCACGTATCTGGATTCGAAAGATTGAAGGGAAAGGCGTACCTTAATATGCATTTTGTTGTCGTTGCACTAGGATAATTGTAAATTAATTACCAAACGGATGGAGCCACCTTTAGTTGGGTATTTACTTTTTTGGCTCTAAATAGCAAGAATAATTAAACTGAAAATCACGAAAATATTTATGCAACGCTAGTGAACCCATAACTTAAAATATATTCATCAGAAATATCCTAATTATTTGTCACTAATTAATATATTTTTAAAAATACTTATTGTTTTATTAATATTTTTCCTTTTTATAACTAAGTATACAATATAACCAAGCCCATAAATGATAGGAGTCTGCCAAGAATCTATAAACCATCCGGAAATTATAAATAATAATGTTAAAATTATTTCGCCTGTAATATCTTTCACCAAATTTATTTTTAAAATTTTCGACAGAACTAATTCAGCAAATATTGATTTGAAAGCCAACAGAATAACAATTGCTAAGACTGTTAGTTCCAAATTTCTAAAAACAACTGCACTGAGAAATGTCACACAAACACTTAAAAGTAAAGTGATCATATTCACTTTTAACATTAATTTCTCTTGACGCATTGTTTTTAAATAGGTATTAATTAACAGCGCCATTCTTCCTTCAAATAGAAACATAGGAAAAACCAAAGTCATATACATAAGGCTATCTTTATACCCAGGAAGCCATAACACCATCACTTCTTTTAAAGGGTAATACAATATTAGTAAACCTAGTAAAATTACCATTATTGAATCACGAATATTTAGATATATTTTTGATAAATTCTCCGTAGCAGTTCTCCTTAATACAGGAAATAGAATTAAACCGATAGCATTAATAAGTAACATCATTAAGTTAGAAATACTAAGTGTAAGTGAAACTTTACCGAAAGTTTCCACATCCCAAACTCTTTCAATCCCAAATCTAACTACTCCAATTATCAATAAACTAGAAATGAAAGCTAACATTAGTTTAATACCAACATTAATATTATTAAAAACCTCAATAAACGACGGTTTAAATTCCGAAATAGGTCGTATAATCATGTCTCTACAGTAAAAAATCGTAAGCCACAAAGAAATTGTCCTTCCAAAGATATCAGCAATAATTAGAATCTCAAAGTTTGTTACACCAAATAACAAAGCTATGATAATTAAAATCAAATATATAATTCTATCAGTAATAGTAATATGAGCATATTCTTTAATCCTATTCGTTGCTTGTAAGACAAATAATGGAAGGCTTCTAACGTTCATTATTACCATTGTAATTGCAATTAAATTAAAAATTGTAATTTTATTTTCGTCATGTATAAATTCTTTTGCTAAAATAATAACCAATATTGCCAATAGTAATTGTGTTAAAATTAGCATATAAAACTGGCTAAAGATTTTCGTTTTATCTAATTCTTGATATGTCTTTCCCCCTTCTCTTAAATAAATGCCGTCACTCCATCCAAAATGTAAAAAACCCACATATGATGCATAAAAAATATATAGTTGCCAATAACCATACTCATTTACACCAATCAATTTAGGTACTATAAGTACAACTAATGTTGTTATTAGCAAAGAAATTAGATTAGATGAAACGGCATATGAGAAATTTTTAAAAAACTGTCTATAATTAAAACTCATTTTTTCTCTCTTTTCTTCAATAAATGTTTTGACAAGATCCTTAAAAGTTATTTATCTAATAAACGCATTTAATAACCCATATTCCTCTCTTTGGTATATTATTTGTTATTGTTAAAATCTTGCGTAGTTTTCAAATTAGTAGAGAATTAGATGGGTTAAATCACTTAATTTTATTACTGTCTTTAGACTTGTCATTGTAAACATATAGATATTTAATAATTTTTCTTTGCAATCCACGAATACATCAAGCAATTTTAAAATTTACTTTTGCATTTTTTGTTTTATAAAGAAGATTTGTAAGCTTTTTTAGTAATCCACAAAAATTTAAATACTGAATTCAAACTAAAATTTTTACCGTTTATCAATTACTTTCTTTATTGATTTGAAAACTGGGTCATCAATAATAAAATCTATGACAACATTTAATCTTTCCTGAATTTTTTTACGGTAAGTAACATTGTTTTCGATTAAAGTAGATACTTGATATTTTAGTTTTTCCAGATTGTCACTATTAACTTCTTCAATATTAATCATAAATTTATCCATATCAAATTGCTTCATGATGTTAGCCTTAAATCCAGAATAGGATATTGCAATTGAAGGAATTGAAGAACATAATCCGAAAATCACAGAATGAAACCTAGTTCCTATAAGTATTTCACTATTTGAATACAAATCAACTAATTCCTTAGCATGTAAATAATCATAATTAAAAATAAAATACTTACTTTCATCATAAGTTAACATCCTTTGAAATTTTCTAGTAATGATATCATCATTTTCAAAATCGTTGGGTCCTTTCACATGTGGAACAACTAAAGTTTTAAACCCATAATTTTCAAATATAAAATTTGATAAAGCTTTGATTGTATTAAGATAATTATATTCCCCTTCAGAATTTTTAAATTTATGCTGTCTTAATGTAATGACAATATATTTTCCACTTATTTTATAAAGTCTCTGATTGTATTCAATCTTATTTACTAAAAATCCATAATCACTAGTCTTATGAAGGAGTTCATCATTAATATTCATTTCTTTCATAGCATCGAAAGAAACTTCTTCTCTTACAGACACTCCTTGAGATTGATTTAAATAATATTTAACAAAATTTCGGTTGATTTTTGATAATATTGTGTTATTAAAAAAAGGGCCTATAGATTGAGCCATGAAATAGTAATTTTTACCTAATTTTTTCGCGATAATTATTGGATATAAGCATTTAAATAAATGAACTATACTTTTCAAACCTCTTCTATCATGTAAGAAATGACCACCCTTGGATACTACAACATCTGCTTCTGAAATCGCTGAATAATAATCACCTTTTTTACTAAATCTCAAAAAAATCAGACACAGTAAATTACGAAATAAGCTTACTATTTCCTTCAATTTACTAGTTTTCTTCCCATCATACACTTTGTAGAAAGGGGATGAAAGCAGTTCAATTTCAATATGTGGAAAAACTTCTTTTATTTTATCAATACTATTGATATAAAAAGAGTTTTTTTCATTCAGTTCAGATAGAATTTTAACACTAAATTGATTGCCATATTCCAACTCAAATCTTTTGATAATACTCATAATAATTGCACTATCTCCTGCGTTAAGATCCGACCACCCATTTGTAATTACTAATTTATTCATAATTGTCCTCCTAAACAAATTTATCAATAATTTCTTTATACTGCTTACCTATTTTTCCCCAGTCAAAATCCTGTACTTCATTTAGGTTAAATGTAGATGAATTATCGATAATACTATTTAAAAACCTAATAAATTCTTCTTTTATTTTAAAAGCATCATTTTCTACAACAAAACCTCTATTATTTTTAGTAATAATTTCACACGATTCATCAAAAACTGGTGCAATTGCAAAAATGGGACGTCGAGCCGCAATATATTCATATAATTTTCCTGGAACTTGAAGATCTCCTTCATTACCGAAATATAGAAGTGAGTCGCATTCAATTTGTAGTCTTATTACATCTTCAAATGGAATATTTCCAATGAAATTAATAATTAAATTTTTAGAGAAAGAAAGCTTATTAACGTAATCAAGTACATATTGTTCCATCTTGCCAGCGATTGTAATATCTATGGTTAAATCTGTAATTCTGTTAAAATCTATCAAGGATAATGCTCTAAAAAACTGCTTAGGATTTCTAATATCGTAATAGAATATTCCAGAATAAAATAACTTAATAATATTTGTTTTTCTTTTTTTATCTGTATTTTGATTAAATACGGAATTATATTTAACTAAATCAACACCTTGTCTTATTACCTTAATCTTATTTGATAGGTTGTAGATCTTTTTATACTGAGAACAAGTACTATCGGTTGTCACTGTAATATAATCTGAATGATTGATTACTTTTTTTTCAAAAAAGTAATCTAAACGACTTCGCCACTTTGGTATTGTTTCATTTGATGGATTAAAAGACCAAGGATCACCATAATCTAATATCAATCTACACCCGAATTTACGTTTTATTTTCATTCCTAACAAGTGAGTGGAAAACGGAAAACCAACAGTAACAATTATATCTGTAGGATTATTTTCATTAATTTTAATAAATTCCCTATAAGCATGTTTATTCCAAAAAATCATTCTATCTGGAAAAATAGTTGCTCTAATTATATTTTTGTATAAGCTACTTAAAATTTTTTTGATTTTGTATTTATTAGATTTAGTCTTAATAGCTTTTGATTTAACTACGCTTTTCTTTTTAGGATAGAGAAACCTATAAAATTTGCCTGGATTTGTTCTATGTATTTTGTAAGATTCACCTACTAAATTCAATTTAGAATTATTGTACATGGGATCTGACTCTGAGGGATCAATTGTAATTATTCGAACATTGTAATCTATTGCAAGTTCTTTGGCAAAGTAGGTCCAAGCGATTCCCCTACCAGCTCCAATTGGCGGAAAATTATACATGAATACAATAATGTTTTTTTTATTATTCATTACTTGATCCACCTAAAGCCATAACCTTTTCATATACCATTTCTACACTCTCCACCATTGATTTTACTGAAAATTTTTTTGAAATTACGATTGATTCTTTAGAAAATGAAGATATATCCATTTTCTTCACTTCTTCTAATGCGTTAACTAATGCCGTTGTTGAGCTAGGCTTAATCAACAGTCCATTCCTTCCATGCTCGACAATTTCAGGAATTCCACCTACATTTGTAGATATTATTGGAACTCCGCAATTAATTGCTTCTACTAAGGTGTATGGAAGACCTTCATTGATAGAGGGGGCAATTAACAAATCTGTATCCTTAAAAACTTCTCCCACATTATCGCTGTAACCCATTAATTTGACATTATTTAACTGGTTTTTTTTAATATAGTCATTAATATAGTTTTCTAACTCTCCTTCACCATATATGTGAAAGTGCAGATTTGATTTAAGGTCATTTATAGCTTCCATAAGATACCTAATCCCTTTTTGTTCAGTAAATCTTCCTACAAAGGAGATATTATATATTTTTTTTTTTATTTTTCTATACACGTCAAATTTTTTAAAATCGACACCGTTATAAATAGTATATACTTGATCTGATTTATACCCTATTTCTAATAATTCTTTCTTAGATCTCTCTGAAACCGCAATTGTAGCCTTATCTAATTTCTTCATAAAATGCATTAGATACTTATATATAAAATTATTTTTATTTTTTGGCAACCAAAGTCCGTGAGATGTTGTCATAATCTTTAATTTCATTTTGTATATTTTTTGGCATATAAAACCAACTATTCTTCCTATAAAAATCCCTCGAGCTGCATGCAAATGAAGTATATCTGGATTTATTTTTTTCACTATATTTGTTATTTGTTTTATGTTTAACAAATTTCTATCAACCGCTATACAATTACTCATTAACTTTTTGTCAATATGTTTGATCATTTTATTCCCTTTTGAATAAATTATGTACTTATCATACTTATTATCTGAAACTAAATTACCCAAATCCACAACGTGTTTTTCTGATCCTCCATAAACATCACCGTTAAGAATTATATATACAACCTTGATTTTTTTTTTATCAATCATAATTCATCCCACCTTTTAAGTAATAATTACTTTAAATTTTTGACTTCTTCTTAGAATAAAATAACCACAACAGAATTAAAATTGGGGTTTCTAATAGAAACATCATATTTACTGTTGAATTTATCATTCCCCCATAGAGTATACTCATTGGCTTTAACATCATAAAAGGGTACCATAAATAAAAAAAAGCATCATTAAAAGTTGTATATATTTTATTAAAATATCCTATTAAAATACCAAATATAAATCCTCCAAATACTAATCCTAATATACCAAAATTAAGTAAAAGCTCACCTAACACAGTGAAGTCAGTTACAATAAAATTATCAAATTGTTCTGGATGATAGATTTGAGTCATTTGAGAATTAAAATTATAAGGCTTATCAGGTAATATACTTCTGGGAATTGGTGATAAAATAAAATCTACAAATGATTTTCCAAATGTGAAATCAGTAGGACTACCAACAAGCTTTATAAAGTTATCGAATTGTACGTATCTATTTAAAATATTCTCAATAAATTCTACTAACCTTAATTGTTTTAAAGATGTGATAAAACCTGTAGTGAGACCATCTCTAAATAAACCATACCAACCAGAAAAAACTATAAAAAAAGAACCAAACAAGAATATTTTCTTCCATTCAACAATGTTAGTAATTTTAAATTTATAAAAAAATATAGAAATAATAGGGAGTATAATCATTCCTCTACCTCCCAAAGTAAAGGTGATGAAAATGTTAATCACTAATATTAAATATATTACCCAACTCCACTTTTCTTTTTTATACAGATAAGCAATAATTACATTTATGTATAGGGCTGTTTGAATCAAAAGTAAAATAATAGTCTGAAAATATAAACCGCCACTATTTTGAAATATACGTCTATTATCAAGTAAATTTGAGACTAAATATGAAAAATCAACTGTTCCAATTTTTGCGAAATATATAAAAAAACCTATAAATGCAACAAACAAAGTAAGGTATTTAATTTTGTTAAATTTAATTTCTCTAGATGCTAAATTTATATAAAATACAGGAATTTTTTTTATTGGCATTACTATTAGTCCGAACATAAAAAAACCCAAAAAAATAATGTAGTATACTAAAGGAAGAATCATTTGATTTGGTTCTAGTTTGTCTATAGCAAGAATATAGATTCCTTTGATAGAGAAAGAGATAATAAATGCAATAAACGTTATTGAGATTGGGGAAAAAATATCAGTTGATCGGTTATAATTTATTATACTGCCACTCAATAGCATAACATGAGTTATCATGAGTAATACCCCAGCTATTGTATTAAGAAATATACTATTTATTAGAATACACAATAGTAATATTACAATTAAAATTTTAGTTTTTTTCATTTAATATCTTCCATTTCTGTCGTATAAATATTGCTCATTATACTTAAAATTTTTTGTGTTGATAGATCATTAATATCCTCCAAGTTTTTAGAGCGAATATCTATAATAAGGTCTCTGTTTTTTTCAAGCTTTGTAATATGTTTTTTAAATTCTAAAGGACTATCATTTACAACAAACCCATTTAATCCATTTTTAACCAAGTCATTATTTCCTCTACAATTAGATACTATTACAGGTAAACCTACCGCCATAGCCTCCATTACATTTACAGGTAACCCCTCTTGACGCGAAGACGATACAGCCACATCTGAAATCAGCATTAATTCTAGAACGTCTGTACGATAGCCAAGTAATTGAACTGTATTAGTAAGATTTAATGATTCAATTAGTTTAGCATATCTATAATAATAATCGCCTTCTCCAACTAATATAAGTTTTAAGTTAGGTATATCTTCCTTCATTAAATTTATTGATTTAATAATAGTATCTTGATGTTTACGATAACTTAATTCACCTACATAAATGACTAAAAAATCGTCATCTTTATACCCAAGCTTTTTTCTCAATTCAGATTTAAGTTGGTTTGTCTGAGGCTGAAACCTACTTAAATCAACCCCCACACCGTTAACAAGTTCAATCTTACTAACTTTAAACTTTTTTATTGCTAGGTTATAATCTTCTTCATTTATTGTAATTAACGTATCGGTAAACCTTGATAAAACTTTTTCAATAGGATAATATAGCAACCAATTTTTTTTAGGAGCACCTTTAAAAAAATGAAAACCATGAGCAGTATATATTACTTTTAGTCCTTTTCTTCTTGCAGCTAGTGAAGCTAATCTAGTTATTGCGCCACCCATTGGAGTGTGACAGTGGACAAGTTTATAGTTATTATTTTTAATAATCTTTTTTAATTGTCTGTAAGCTAAAATATTATTCTTCTTAAAAGGAGAGCGTTCAAGTGGAAGATTGTATTTTTTATCTACATGAAGTAATTTTTCTTCTCCATTACTCGCGACATGTACTTCATAGCCTTTATTCTTAAACCATTTTAAAAAAGGGTAGTGAAAGTGCCTTATATGTTGATCAATTGTGGCTACAAAAAGAATTTTTTCCATCTTATCACCTCTATGTATCTATCTAATAATAGTTAAATTCCCAAAAAGCTTTCTAAATAAATTTATTTTCTTTCCAAAAATTATTATCAACCAACCCAAAAATTTTGACATATAAACTTTTTTTCCATTATCCTGTGAAATCTTTTTTACAAGATAACTAGTATTTGCATAAGTTTCATCTTGAGGTAAGTATACACCCACTACGTTTAGATCTATATATTCTTTCATATAGAAACAAAGCCTATCGATATTTAACATACTTCTTTGATTTTCTATCTGTGGAAACACCGGAGTCTTTAAAGCTATATTTTTTAATCTTGTATAATTCCCAGGACAATTAGGACCATATATCAAGGGTGGTCTTAAAATTACAATTTTAAAAGTTTCATCCGTCATACTCTGTAATTCGCACTCAGCTTGAAGCTTACTCTTACCATAAAGTGTGTTAGGTTCAAGATTAGTATCTTTTGTAATAAGTACTTCTTGACCAATCTTACCCTCTTGACCATAAACAGCCAACGTGCTTATAAATATAAATTGTTTTACTCCTGCTTCCTTTGCTTTTATTGCAATTTCTATTGGCAGATCTCTATTTACTTTATTGTACAAAGATTGCATGTTCGAATTTTCTTTTTTGTGGACTATAGCAGCAACGTGGAGCACTACATCATAAGCAGATAAGTCCTTTTCTCTCCACGATCCGTCTCTCAAACTAATAGAATCTATTAAATAGTCTTCAGGATACTTTTCAAGCCACTTTTCAAAACTAGTACCTACATAACTGTTCTTACCAGTAATTAATATTTTCTTCATCTAGAAATGCTCTCCTTGTTACTTGCTACTTCATCGATTCCTGTCCTACCAGTACCACCTTCAATAACCCCATCACTCTTAACAACACTCACAATAGTACCAAAAAAACATTTGACATCCATCCTAAAACTAACCTTCTGAACATATTCCCCGTCTAATTTGGCTTTAATTTCAATTGCAAGTTCATCTCTTCCATTAATTTGAGCCCACCCAGTTAACCCTGGAGGAACATTATTTGCACCATATTTATTTCGTTCATTTATTAGATCATATTGATTCCACAATGCCGGACGTGGTCCAATAATACTCATTTGTCCAGTAATGATATTCCAAATTTGTGGAAGTTCATCTAGAGAAGTCTTTCTTAAAAACTTTCCCATTTTAGTAATGTATTGTTCTGGATTTTCAAGTAAATGAGTAGGCGTATCTTTAGGTGTGTCTATTCTCATCGTACGAAATTTCAACATATTGAAATGTGTTTTATTAATACCTATACGTTTTTGTTTAAAAAGAACCGGTCCTTTTGATTCAAGCTTTATTGCGATAGTAAGAATTATATATATGGGTAATAACATTATAAATCCAATTAAAGAAAGGATGAAGTCAATTAATCTCTTTACTTTCATATACATGTCAAAACTCTCCTTAAGATTTTCAGTAAATTATCACTTAGCTAAAATAAGCAATCCACCTCCAACCAACTACTAATCCACTAAACTAGTTTTTCACTAAAATTACACGTTCCAATTAACATAAATCAAACCGCTACCCCTAGCTTTTTACTAGGAGTAGCTGTTTTAATTTTTCACAAATTTAATTCTCCACCACACCCAAATTTGACTCTTGATATACAATCCCCATCAATGTATCTTTCAATTCAACAGTTGAATAGGTTTCAAATTGGTTAATTAATTGCGATAATTGCGCTGTATCAATTTCCATTGTCCGACCAACATAAATCTTTTCATATACCTCATCTGGATGTACTTCGTTTTCCCCGAGTAATTCCTCAAACATTTTCTCACCAGGACGAATACCTGAGTAAGTGATTGGAATTTCTTCTTCGGTATAGCCAGACAGCTTGATTAAATTCTTTGCAAGATCAACTATTTTAACAGGTTCACCCATGTCTAACACAAAAATTTCTCCACCATGGGCTAATGTTCCTGCTTGAATCACTAGACGAGATGCTTCTGGTATCGTCATAAAATAACGTGTCATTTCTGGATGGGTGACCGTAACTGGTCCACCTTTCTCAATTTGTTTTTTAAACAACGGAATGACACTGCCGCGGCTTCCTAATACATTACCGAATCGCACGGCTACAAACTTGGATTTCGAATGTTTAGCTAAATTTTGTACAACCATTTCCGCAACACGCTTTGTCGCCCCCATCACATTGGTTGGGTTAACTGCTTTGTCGGTCGATACTAATACAAATGTATTTACATGAAAGGTATCGGCTGCTTCTGCGACATTTTTCGTACCAATCACATTATTCTTAATTGCTTCATGTGGATTAAATTCCATTAATGGAACATGCTTATGCGCTGCGGCATGATATATAATAGTAGGTTGATAGGTTTCAACAATCTCAAAAATCCGTTTACGGTCTTGAACATCACCTATAATTGGTATAATTTCTGTATCCATTTCCGCAAACTTTTCTCTTAGCTCCATATCAATTGTGTAAATACTGAATTCACCATGACCTACTAACACAATTCTACTTGGGGTGAAACGCATTAATTGCCTACAAATCTCTGAACCAATTGATCCGCCAGCGCCGGTCACTATTACGGTATTGTTTGTTACGTATTCTGATATTTTTGTAATATCTAGTTTAACAGGAGCACGGCCTAGTACGTCTTCTACATCGACATTCCTTAGTGCAGATACGGACACACGCCCACTTGCCAGGTCTTCGATTTTTGGTAGCATTTGTACTTTTGCTTCTGTTTGGTTACAACGTTCTAATACTTCAGCTAACTCCCCATTTGTTAAAGAGGGAATTGCAATGACGATGTGATCTATTTTGAATCTTTCGACAATTGATGCAATATGATCGGTTGATTGAACTACTGGTATCCCGTACAGCTCCATTTTGTGTTTGGTAAAGTCATCATCAACAAAGGCTACTGGACAAAGATCAGTATGATTTGGTTCGTTTTTTAACTGCCTTGCAATCATTGCACCAGCAGATCCAGCGCCTACAATTAAGGTGCGCTTCTGCTCGGCATTTGCAATAATAAACCGATCGCGATAAATACGCCAAACAAAACGTGATCCACCGATAAGGAAGATATGTAATAGCCAAGTCACAATTAGTGCACGTTTATAAATAGTAAAATCATTAATAAGAAATTGAATGATAGCTGTAGCTAACATAGATAAACTAATTGCTTTGACGATGGCTACTAATTCACCAATGCTTGCATAAGACCATACTTTGTGGTAAAGCTTATATTTCATGGCAAATAGGTGGTGAAACAATAATAATGAAATAGAACTGATGATGAGTACATTAATTGATCCAGAAGAGATACTAGGATATACTATCCATGATGCAAGAAAGACAGCTGAGCTTATAATCAATGAATCTAATGCCATAAGGAACATCATTCTTGATCGATAGGACATTATTTTTCCTCCCTTCCTTTACCAAGCTAATATAATAGTATTGGCTTTATTTCTTATGCTCTATTATGTAGAATTAGCATAATAAAGCAAGGGAGTAGATTTGCATCACTCCCTTATGTCTTTTTATTTTTTATCTTCTGCTAATAACTCTTTTAATACATCTCTTACTTCTGCACCAATTTCTTTATTTTGCAAAGCAAATTCTATCGTCGTTTTAATAAAACCTAGCTTCTCTCCCACATCATGGCGATGCCCGTGGAAATCATACGCATATACTTTCTGAATCTCATTTAACATTTGGATTGCGTCAGTTAATTGAATTTCGCCTCCTGCACCAATTTGCTGGCGATCAAGAAAACGGAAAATTTCCGGTGTGAATACATAACGACCCATAATTGCAAGATTAGACGGCGCTGTACCTTGTGCAGGTTTCTCTACGAAATTACTTACTTGATAGCGACGATCATTTTGCTCACTAGGATCAACAATACCATAACGATGTGTTTCGCCTTCAGGTACTTGTTGTACACCAATCACTGATGATTCCGTTTCTTCATATTGATTAATCAACTGCTTCAAACATGGGACATCGCTTTGTACGATATCGTCTCCAAGTAAAACAGCAAATGGTTCGTCACCAATAAACTTTCGCGCGCACCAAACGGCATGACCTAATCCTTTTGGTTCTTTTTGACGAATATAATGAATATCCGCTAATTTAGTTGACTGTTCTACTTTTTGCAATAAATCATTTTTTCCTTTTTCACGGAGATTTTGTTCTAATTCTGGTGCAAAATCAAAATGATCTTCAATCGCACGCTTCCCTTTACCGGTGACAATAATAATATCTTCAATTCCTGAAGCTACTGCTTCCTCAACAATGTATTGAATCGTTGGTTTATCTACGATTGGCAACATTTCTTTTGGCATTGCTTTCGTTGCTGGTAAAAATCGTGTTCCCAAGCCTGCTGCTGGAATAATCGCCTTTCTGACTTTCTTCATTTTGTCCTTCTCTCCTTCTTCATCTATTACACTTCAACTACTAGCTTATCGTAAGTATAGGATTTAAAACAAGCCTAATATTTTTTTCTGCTTTGGTTTAATTGGTTCGTCACCAATTACCGTGTCATCATTTATCATGCATTGCGCATTTTCCATAAAATAACATAACATCGAATGACCAAACGTATCTTGGATGACTTGACTTGCTTCTTGGATACGAAAACCACGAGATGATGTATTATGCGCATCTGAAGCAATGAAATGTGTCAAATTCAATTTGATTAATTCTTGAGTGAATTTCTTAATTTTCTTACCGAAATGACCGGTCACGCTTGCTGCGGTAATTTGAGTTAATGCCCCATTTCGAACGAAATCGTATAGAATACTAGGGTCTTCCATAATTACTTTATTTCGTTCTGGGTGAACAATAATTGGTTTAAGATCGTTTAACTGCATATCAAACAACAACTTCTTTGCATATCGCGGTACATTACTAGAAGGTAATTCAACAAATACGTATCGAGTATTTTTATTCAACGGAAGAATTACTCCTTCTTCGCAATCCTCTATCATTTCTCCGTAAATACGTGACTCTTGCCCAGGTAAAACAGTGAGTGGAATTTCTTCTTGTTGTAACCTAGTATTCAATTGATCTACTAATGGTAGGATCATTTCTTTCGTATTATCATAACGGCCATTTTTATGATGTGGCGTGGCGATCACTGTATGAATTCCTTCTAACACTGCTGCACGTGCCATCGCAACACTTTCTTCCAAATGTTTCGCTCCGTCATCTATACCTGGTAGAATATGAGAATGAATGTCAATCATACACGCACAACCTTTTCAAATAACTTTGTTACACACAATAGTTTTATTATAGCAGGAATTAAAAGACTTAGAAATAGACAATGCATATTATAACAAAAAAGAAAATAGATCAATATACCTATGGATAAACGCCTTTCCACTATGATGTTTTCTTGACAAAGGGAAAAGAAGAAATAAAATAACACAATAAATAACTGAGCGAATAGAAAACTATGTTTATTTAATTCTTTTATCAGTACTTTTTATTATATGTAATGGTTTTTCCTCTATCAAAACTAGTTATTTAAGTCATTGCTATGTGTTATTTCTCTAAAAATTATTTAGATTGGTAAAAATCGCTTCCCATTCAATTACTGCTTGCCCTTGAATTAAAGATAAAATTTTTTTATACTGTAATTTTTTGCGTTTTTTCTTATAATACGTCGATGTGTGCTTAAAATAGTATAGAAAAAAACACCGAAATCTATGTTGATGGAATGTCGGTGTTTTTTCATATGATCTGTAAAAGCTTTGACTAGTTACCATAATAGTAATAGTAGTCTCTTCCTTTTTTCATTTCACGGTCGTTCAGCACAGCTCCTAACAGCTTGGCACGTGCTGGCTTTAGTAGATCCCGTGCTTTTTGTGCGGCTTCATAATCGGTTTGTTTACTACGAAGGACTAGAATCGATCCATCACATACATTTGCTAAGATTTGTGCATCCGTTACCGCCAGCACTGGCGGGGTGTCAAATAGAATGATGTCATAATATTCACTAGCACGATTCACTAAAGCTTCCATTGCTTTTGAAGCTAGTAATTCAGAAGGATTCGGCGGCACTGGTCCACAAGTTAAAATATCTAAATTGGTTATATCAGTTTTATTAATAGATTCCTCTAAAGTTGTCTCGCCAACTAAGGCACTGCTTAACCCACGTCGATTATCGATTCGAAACGTGTAATGTACAGTTGGCTTGCGCATATCACCATCAACCAGTAATACTTTCTTCCCTTGTTGCGCAAATACGATTGCTAGATTTGCAACGGTTGACGACTTTCCTTCAGATGGAGCAGAAGATGTAATTAATATTTTCTGCATTTCATCATCGATCGATGAAAATTGCAAATTCGTTCTAATCGTACGATATTGCTCAGATATAGGGGACTTCGGATTTAATTTTGTGATTAAATGGCGCATCATTGTATTTCTAGCTTGCTTCTTTCTTTTATCCACTGAACGTTCCCCTTTCTCGTTTTCTCATGTTTGGTGATTGATACTGGACAGATGATAAGTCTGATTCTTTAATGTGCGAGATTGCTCCTATTACTGGAAGTCCTAATTTTTGTTCGACGTCTTGCTCTGTTTTTAATGTATTATCTAAATATTCTAACAAAAAGGCTAGCCCTACTCCTGCCATTGCGCCTACTACAAGTGCAATTACAATATTTAACATCGGTTTCGGGTTGACTGGTGATGGGTCGGCATCTAATTCCGCTTCAGATAGGACACTAACATTGTCTACATTCATTAAATCGCCAATGTCTTGTTGGAAAATTTCAACCGTTTTATTTGCAATAGCTACTGCAATTGCTGGGTCTGGATCTGTTGCAGTCACGGTAACCACTTGGGAATTCTGCTCACTACCGACATTAATTTTTTCTCTTAAAGTACCTGCTGAGATTGTCAGATCTAGTTCGTTGATTACTTCATCTAGAATTCGTGGACTACGAATAACTACGTTGTATGTATTAATAATTTCCACATTAGAACGGATTTCATTATAATCTACTTGATCAGATTCTGTTGATTTTTGATTCACAATGAATTGTGAACTAGATTGATAGGTGGGTGTAATGAAGAAGTAGGTGACTAGCCCACTAATAAGTGCTGCTCCAATAATAAGTAAGAAAATGAGACCAAAACGCTTCTTCAATACCTCCATTATTTCTTTCAATGATATTGTTTCTTCCATACTGTCGATCCCCCTGCATGTTTATTGTTAGCATCTCGATCATTTAAACTCATACAAACGAAATTATATCACAATGTTCTATCTTTTTGGACAGAATTTTCTCAAACTTTCATCGGAATTTACAAGAAACTACAATAGAACAAGCGACACACCCTTCCTTATTTGTTTGAATTTATGTATAATTGCGGAAATAAACTTGTTTATTAGGAGGACTTTAGAATGACTATTAAACACAATCGCAAAGCGGATTTTTCCATCCATGAGCAATTTACGAAACGTTGGTCACCAAGAGCGTTTCTTGAAAAAGATGTTCCTGATGATTTAGTATTTCGTGCATTAGAAGCAGCTCGTTGGGCACCTTCTAGTATGAATTTACAGCCTTGGCGATTTATTATTGCACGAACAAAGGATGATCGCGAACGTTTCCACTCGTTTATTATGGATGGCAACCGAGTGTGGTCCGAAAAGGCACCTGTACTAATTTTATTTCTTTCTAAGAAAAAAGGAAGTTCACACACATTTGACACAGGAATAGCTTTTGGTTTTTTCGCATTGCAAGCGCTCGAAAACGGGCTAATTACCCATCCAATGGGTGGATTCAATAAAGAAAAGGCACGTGTAGTGTTAGAAATTCCTGATGAGTATCAACTGCATACTGTCGTAGCTTTAGGATATCAAGGAAATAAAGCAACATTATCTTCTGAATTACAAGCACGTGAGATGCCTTCTACTCGTCACCCATTACAAGACTTCATTCATGAAGGAAAATTCTAGCCGAGATCGGGCAACAGTAAAGACCCTTTATCTTATTTTTAGGAATCAACTTCTGCTCAACCGTCTCTCCATTTAAAATTATGACTTTTTCCTCTATTACATTTATTGTGAAAAATATTGGAATTTTGTAGAATTTTGATATAATATATAAAAAATACATATCCTGTTTACCGACAATGGCAAACTTATCGAAAGGTAAGGACGCAAAGCTATGGGTCTAAAGCATAAAATATTTTAATGCTATGATTGCCAAGTTACCGAAGAACTCCATTGAAAAGGTGAACCTCCTAGATTAGTAGTGTTCACCTTTTTCATTCATAAAGGTATGATTAACAAGGAGTTGTGTGCATGTTAATTGATACACTGATTGAAAAAGAAAAATTCCACCATTATTTCCAGCCTATTTTCAGCACAAATACGCAAGAGAAAATCGGTTATGAAGTACTTTTACGTACTAGTTTATTCCCAAATCCATTGTGCATGTTTCAAGAGGCAAAAAAAGCAAAACGTTTATACGAATTAGACTCAAGATCAATTAAGAAAGCGGTGATAACTTTTTGTTCTTCAGCAGTTAAAAAGCAAAGAGCGCTTCTATTTATTAATGTCTTCCCTTCTACTATCGTCAATGATGATTTTGAATCCTTTCTTAACTGTGTGCTAATAGATAACCAAATTAGTAAAAATCAAATTGTTTTAGAAATTTCCGAATCAGAGGTTGTTGAAGATCCAGCATTATTCAAGAAACATATTAAAACACTCAAAAATCAAGGTTACATATTTGCTTTAGACGACGTAGGCAAAGGGTATGCAAATTTTGATAGGATGATCAACTTCGAAGCAAAATATATTAAATTAGATCGGATTTTCTCTAAATGTTTAGATCAATCAAAAAAGAAACAAAATTTAATTCGTTTCTTTCTACAATATTGTAAAGAAAATGGAATCACATTGATATTGGAGGGTGTGGAAACGGAAGAGGAACACCGAGTCGCTAAAGCGCTTGGCGTTACACATGCACAAGGATTCTTGTTAGGAAAACCAACAAGCATAGAAAGATGGGAATAATACTTGAGTATAAGAGCCAAGTGTCAGAGAGTAGTTGGTCCTTAAAAAAAAAAAGAAGAGGAGGATTTTTCCTTGTCCCACTTACTATATGGCTTTTTTTAATCATGAACTGTGATGTATGTCACAGTTTTTTCTTCTTTTCACATGCTAAACTAACAATCGTATACTATATATAGTAACTGAATCGCGTAATGCGTACAATATATTGAAACAGGAGTGGATTTTATGCTAACCATGCCAACGCTCACAAAAGAGACAGAGGATCACTTACTAGAAGCGATAGATCAAATTGTTGATTCTAGTAATCAAGATTTAATTCAAGAGAATGCGAATGTCGATGGTCAGTCACCAATGGGACAAATGTCCAAATTCGCATCTGAGGCATCTAAACATTATGCCAAAAAAGTCATGTTAAGTCCAGACATCACGCAAGCGATGGAAGAAAATTTTATTCATCCACATGATCTTGACTTTATGCCGACTGGAACAACGACTTGTTGTCAAATTCCATTGGGCGAAATATTAAAAGATGGCTTTAATACTGGTCATGGCTATATGCGGGAACCGAATGATATTTTAAGCGCAATGGCACTTGCCTCTATTATTTTTCAATCAAACCAAAATATGCAGCACGGTGGACAAAGCTATCCAATGTTTGATAAAGACCTTGCACCTTATGTACATAAAACTTTCTTAAAACATAAAAAACGCATCAAGCGTTATGCAGCTACACTTACCGAACGAGCACTTGACGAAGCAGCTTGGAATGAAACAGATCGTGACGTGTATCAAGCGTGTGAAGCTTTTGTTCATAACTGTAACTCTATGCATTCGCGTGGCGGTGGGCAAGTACCGTTTGTTTCAGTTAACTACGGCACTGATACTTCAGACGAAGGTCGCTTATTTGTAAAAAACTTATTGCTTGCAACAAAAGCAGGGCTAGGAAATGGTGAAACACCTATTTTTCCAATTCAAATTTTTAAAATGAAAAAAGGAATCAACTTTGAATCTGGCGAACGAAACTATGATCTCTATCAGCTAGCATTAGAGACGACTGCTGAACGATTATTTCCGAATTTCAGTTTCATAGACTCTACCTTCAACGGGCAGTATTATGATGGTACAACAGAATCTGAAGTTGCCTACATGGGTTGTCGTACACGTGTGATGGGCAATCGGCACGGGGTAGAAAATGGAATTAAGCGTGGGAATTTATCATTTACATCGATTAATCTTGTGAAAATAGCATTGACTTCTTATGACACTGTTAGTTTTTTCAATAAATTAGACCACTATATTGATCTAGTGATTAAACAATTATTGGAACGGTATGCTTTTCAGATAAAGAAAAAAGCACAGCACTTTTCTTTTTTATATAGCCAAGGGGTGTGGAAAGACAGTGAAAAGTTGGCCGCTGAAGACGAACTAGCAGACGTATTAAAACACGGCACACTAAGTATTGGCTTTATCGGATTAGCTGAAGCATTAAAAGCGCTAACTGGTGAACATCACGGAGAATCAGATGATGCGTATGAATTAGGGTATCAAATTGTTTCTCACATGAGAAAGCGCGCAGATCAAGCTGCCGATCAATATGATTTGAATTTTTCTCTTATTGCAACACCCGCAGAAGGATTATCCGGAAAATTCACGAGAAGTGATCAAAAGGAATTCGGTAACCTTCCTGGTATAACAGAGCGGGATTATTACACGAACTCTTTCCATGTTCCTGTTTATTACGCTATTCGTGCGATTGATAAAATTCGTAAAGAAGGGGCTTTTCATAAATTGTGTAATGGTGGACATATCTCTTACATTGAATGTGATGGTGACGTTTCTAAAAACACAAAAGCACTTGATACATTAGTTAAAGCAATGGCAGCAAGTGACTTTGGTTATGGATCAATTAATCACCCAGTCGACCGTTGTAAAGCTTGCGGGTATACAGGGATTATCGATCATGCTTGCCCTAAATGCCAGAATGATGATCAAGAAAGAGTAGAACGGATTCGCCGAATTACTGGTTATCTTGTTGGAGATATGAAGAAATGGAATTCTGCTAAACGAGCAGAAGAAAGCCAGCGTGTGAAGCACCAAACCAGCCGTGTTAATGGAGCTACTGTACAGAAAAGCGCTGATCATTCATGAAGGTAATGAACATTTTACACGATTCCGTTGTAGATGGGGAAGGCTTGCGTACGGTAATTTTCTTTGCAGGATGCCCGCACTTCTGCAAAGGATGTCATAATCCAGCAAGCTGGAATATCCGGAATGGAACAGAAATGACTGTTGATGAAGTCGTTGAAGAAGCTGGAAGCAATCCATTAACCGATATTACTTTGTCTGGTGGTGAGCCTTTCTTTCAAGCAGAAGAAGTAGCAAGAGTTGCTAAGCGACTAAAAGCGATGGGCAAACACATCTGGGCTTATAGCGGGTTCACATTAGAGCAATTGCAGCAATCAAAAAATCCTTACCAGTGTGAATTGCTTAGCTATTGTGACGTGCTTGTCGATGGACCATTTATTTTAGCAGAAAAAGATCTATCCTTATCATTTAGAGGAAGCCGAAACCAACGTGTAATTGACTTAAATAAAATGGAAGTAATGCTTTAATGGGACAAGGGGGTAACCTCCTCGTCCCATTTTATTTATTTTGTTGAGGCCCAAAAGGACAGACTTCTTTGCCTCAGTTTCGTTTTCTGTTCATCTTTCAAGGGTATACTAGTGATTGAGAGGGGAGAATTATCAAATGATACAAATTATTGCAGTAACGAAGCAGCAACAACTAATAGAATTAGATGCAATGGAGGATCTGTCTACCATTGATTATCAATGGTATTGGATTGACTTTGACCAACCAACGTCAGAAGAAGTCATTCATCTTGAAAAGACATTACACTTTCACCCCTTGGCCATCGAGGATTGTTTGCAAAACTTACAACGTGCAAAACTGGATTATTATGATGATTTTAGTTTTTTCATTATGCATGCGATTGAACCGATGACATTAAATCAGCTAGAGCATGATTTCTTTTTGAGTGAAAATGCGATTGTCACGTTCCATCACCAATCCTCTATTCAAATTAATCAAGTATGGCAGCGTCTAAAAAAATTGCGTGAGGAACAAATTGAAAAGTGGGATTCGTATCGTGTGTTCTATGAAATATTGGACAAAATTGTTGATCATTATTTTCCGATCATCTATTCGATTGAGGATGAACTGAATGAAGTCGAGAATAATCCAAATGAAAAAACGATGCCTGTATTGTTAGATAATTTATTCGACATAAGACATCAGTTGTTACAATTGCGACATACCATTAATCCGGTTCGTGATCTATTTTATCGTATGTTAAATTCTAGTCATCTTAAGGGAATTAAGGATCGTCGAGCATACTTTACCGATATCTATGATCATTTATTAAAGCTTTCCGAAATGGTAGCATCGAATCGTGACATTGCTAATGATATTCGAGATAATTATTTATCTTTAAACTCCCATCAAACTAATGAGGTAATGAAAGTACTAACAATTATTACGTCTATCTTTGCACCGCTTACTTTAATTGCAGGTATATATGGGATGAACTTTACTTATATGCCAGAACTTCAAACAGATGCAGGGTACTATATTACACTCGGTGTGATGGTAGTGATTGCTATTGCCATGTTCGCATGGTTCAAGCGAAAAAGGTGGTTTTAACGAAGGAAGTAGGCATTCCAGCTTTTTTTTGACAAAAGCTGACCCTAGTGTTTCTCTTTTCAAAAGTGAAGTAGTAAGGTATAATATATATTTCGAGTTACGAAGGAAAGAAGGTAGAAATAAACACATGCCAAATGGTAAACAAACACATGCAACAATAACAAAAGAAAAGATTTGGACGAAAGACTTTGCCCTTATTTGTGTGGCAAACTTTTTTATTTTCTTAGGATTTCAAATGACATTACCTACAATTCCGTTATTTGTTCAACATCTTGGTGGTAGTGATCAATTAATCGGAATTGTTACTGGTATATTTACATTCTCTGCATTATTATTCCGACCATATGCTGGACATGCATTAGAGTCAAAAGGTCGACAATTTGTCTATATGATCGGCTTAGGAATCTTTGTCCTCTCTGTCGGTTCGTATTCAATTATTGCTAGTATTGGATTTTTAATTGCAATGCGCATGTTACAAGGAATTGGTTGGGGATTCTCCACCACTGCGACTGGTACAATTGCAACCGATTTAATCCCACCAAGCCGACGAGGAGAAGGAATGGGCTACTTCGGGTTGTCGGGAAATCTTGCCCTAGCATTTGGACCAGCACTTGGGCTAACATTAATTGGCACTTTAACATTCTCACAATTATTCATCATATGTGCGGCATTAGGTTTGGTTGCCTTTATTTTATCGACACAAATTCAATACAAAAAAGTCGAGCATTCCAAGCATAAAACAACGACTATTAAATTCGATATTTTTGAAAAAAGTGCAATAAAACCTGCAACGTTATTGTTTTTTATTACAGTAACATTTGGTGGAATTGCTTCTTTTCTTCCTTTATACACGGCAGAAAAAGGCATGGATGGAATAGAGATTTACTTTCTAACTTACGCCTTATTTTTGATGATTTCTCGAACGTTTGCGGGTAGGTTATATGACCAGAAAGGACATGTTGCGGTATTTTTACCGGGGGCGTTATTAATCTTCACAGCGATGCTACTACTTGTATGGCTACCTAGTACGTTTGTTTTGTATACAGCAGCTGCACTCTATGGACTTGGTTTCGGTAGTGTCCAACCAGCTCTACAAGCATGGGCTGTTGATCAAGCAGCTTCCAATCGAAAAGGAATGGCAAACGCCACATTCTTTGCCTTTTTTGATTTAGGTGTTGGAATTGGTGCCATGACATTTGGTGTCATTGCCTCAAACTTTGGCTACAGCTTTATCTACTTAACAGCTGCGTGCTCTGTAGTCATTTCAATGCTTTTGTATGTAACATTACTATTTAAGAGTCGTAAAACGGGACAAGGGAGCTAATTCCCCTGTCCCATTATTCTTCCTTAAAAACGAGATAGCACACTTGATTTTTTATCCCATTCTTCTTTTTGTATCATTTGAGCTAATTCTTCTCTCAGGTCTTCCATAATATCTTCTAAACTCACACCTTGCTCGTCCTTCTGGTATACGCTTGTTAAAATCGTTTTCAATTTTTCACTATCTAGTAATTTATCATTGTTCATATTGATTTGATTCCTCGTTAACTAATTTTTTGATCAACTAATGCTTATTTATTTGTTTAAACCATCTTATATGCCATTTTTGGAATAAATTGATTCTATCACATCGTTCAAAAAATGTTAATCGTTTTTATAAATATTGTAAATAAAACAGGATAAAAGATTCGATCCTTTTATCCTGTTCCAACTCTATCTAACTAGTCTCTGCTAAATAAGTCTCTGGTGTATACTTTTTCTGTTACATCTTTCAGTTCATCTGTTATTCTGTTCGCTACTATTACGTCAGACATTTGTTTAAATGTTTCTAAATCTTTAATCATTTTCGAGTGATAAAATGTTTCTTCTTTTATTACTGGCTCATATACAACCACTTCAATTCCTTTCGCTTTAATTCGTTTCATAACCCCTTGAATGGCAGATTGCCTAAAATTATCAGAGTCTGTTTTCATTGTTAAACGATATATTCCTACTACTTTTGGTTCTCTAGCAAGAATACTTTCTGAAATATGATCTTTACGCGTACGGTTAGCATCAACAATTGCCGCCATCATATTATTCGGCACATCTTCATAATTCGCAAGCAGTTGCTTGGTGTCTTTTGGTAAACAATAACCACCATAACCGAAAGAAGGATTATTGTAATGCGTACCTATTCTTGGATCCAATCCAACTCCTTCGATGATTTGTTTCGTATCTAGACCTCTCACTTCCGCATACGTGTCTAATTCATTGAAAAATGCGACACGCATTGCTAAGTACGTATTTGCAAATAGCTTAATTGCTTCCGCTTCAGTCGAATTAGTAAACAATACATCTATTTTTTCTTTTAACGCACCTTTTTGAAGTAAAACTGCAAACTGTTGCGCTCGTTCTGATTGTTCTCCAACAATGATACGTGAAGGATATAGGTTATCATATAATGCTTTTCCCTCTCGAAGAAATTCAGGAGAAAAAATGATATTTTCCGTTTTAAATTTTGCTCTTGTTTCTAACGTATATCCAACTGGAACAGTAGATTTGATAATCATTGTTGCATCAGGATTCACTTTGATTACATCATCGATTACTGTTTCAACTGTGCTAGTATCAAAATAATTCTTATCTGGATCATAATTTGTAGGTGTAGAAATAATAATAATATCTCCATGTTGATAAGCTAGCTGTTTATCTGTTGTAGCATAAAGATCTAATTTTTTTCTTTGTAAATATTCCTCAATATATGTATCTTGAATTGGGCAAGACTGATTGTTAATTAACTGTACTTTATTAGGGATAATATCTAATGCGACTACACTGTTTCGTTGTGCAAGCAGCACGGCATTTGATAATCCAACATACCCCATACCAACGACTGTAATGTTCATTATCATCTCACCTTCCATACAAAAAATGAGACAGCGCGGGCTGACACATTAAAAGCCTCTGTCCCTAAATTTTATGGTGATTAGTATGAAATAATGATAATTTTAAGAAAATACAAAAATCTATTCACTTCTTTTCTTAAATATATTATAATTATTAAGTTGAATCAATTTCATAATTGCTCTTTTTAAAAATACAAAGACCTGCAGAAAATTAATAATGTAATTTTAAAAAATTCC